>CANHPK010000001.1 GCA_947462525.1 Roseiflexaceae bacterium
CACAAAAAAATGGTGCCCCCGAGCCGACTTGAACGGCTGACCTGCGGTTTAGGAAACCGTTGCTCTATCCACTGAGCTACGGGGGCGTATCACGTCTATTATACCCGCTTCGAAAGAAGCAACGGGAAAGATGACAATTGTCACCTACCCGTTGCGTTTGATTATTCCTACCATCACGCGTCGCGGACATGCTTGTCCATCTGTGGAATATGGAATACCGTCGCTCACATGCTCACGGTGTTGGGTATGCGGTTGGGGTGTCTGTGGGCAAAGGGTAGGCCGTCTGCGTCAATGTCCGCGTACTCGTTCGGGTAGCGGTCATGCTCGCATTTGGCGTGCTCGTCGCCAATGCAGTACGCGTACGCGTGCTCGTTCGTGTATTCGACGGTGTTGTGAAGCTCCCCGCGGTTTCGGTGGGTCGTGCCATCCAGGTGCGGGTAATGATGAGCGGCGTTCTCGTCAACGTCCTGGTGCGGGTGCTCGTAAAGGGGATTGCTGTCGGGATGACGGTGTTTGTGACGGTTGGCGATGAGGTCGTCGTCGGTGTGTTCGACGGCTGCACGGTCGCAGATGCAGTAGACGTGCGGGTCGCTGGGAATGGTATCACCGCCACCACGCTCGAAGTCGGCGTTGCTGGGATCCGCGATGGTCGTGCTCGTGCCGCCGGAAGTCGTGTACTACTCGGAGTCGGCGTGTATGTTTTGGTAATGACCGGTGTGTATGTAGATGGCGACGGCGTAAAGGTAGGCAAGAGTCCCGTAGGATTAGTCATGTTGTATGCAGCGATGACATTCTGTGGGGACAGCGCAGATGCATACACCAAAAAATCATCGACATATGCATTCCCTGGATATGACATCCAGTTTGCTGGGCCACCGATTTTCAATTGCCCCGCCCACGGCGCAATCGTTACAGATGCTCCAGAGATTACCCTACCGTTTAGGTAGAAGAGACCCATGGACTTTTGCGCATCATACACGCACGTATAGAATTGCCAATCTTGGAAATCGAGTGCGGGAAGGTCAGCAAAAGAAATCCCAAACGTCTGCGGAGAATACATGGGATCACTGTTGTATTCGCATCCGATCCATTGTGTGGTTGCATCGAAATACATGCGGAACCCAACGCCAGACTCATCATATTGAGAAAAGACCGTTGATAGACCACTCGTAGAAGAAGGCTTGATCCAACCAGCCAACGTGAAGCTTGTGAGTGGTCTGGCCGGGGTAAAGAAATATCCTGAGCTTGAAAGTTTGATGTATTCATCGTTCCGGCTGTTTGCATCGTTCACTATGATAGGACACTCAATCCCGTCTCCACAGGTCAATACTGACCGGTTGGGTGATTTCCCTTGCAACGCCGCCTCGTCAAAAGACATGCGCACCAGGGTTTCAGAAGGCATGACTTCTTGCCAACCGCTGACTTCATCCTTGGTGAGCGCACGGGAGTAGACTTCAAACGTATCGAGTGCACCTTCGAGGCCTGCCATGGTATCATAGCGGCGCCCAATGACCAGTTTGGCCGTTGCAGGCGGGGTAAAGTCGAGCTGGGTTGCATCCTGCGCAATGACAAATCCGTCGCGATAGAGGGTGCGCATGCGGGTCGTTCGATCAAAGCTGCAGGCATACGAGTGCCATCCCGCATCGGTGAACCAGAGTGTGCTTTTGAGGTCATTCGCATAAAAACCACAGTACGGGTGATTGTTGGCATCGATACCGATAGTGAGGTATTTATTCTTGCTACCCGGAGTTCCGATGCTTGCAACAACGTCTTCCCGGTTGTTTATTGTGCGCCTGAGCTTGAACGCCACAGTAAAGGACGTCGTCGACAAATCGAGTGCTACCGCACTCATCAGTTCATCATTACTCGCTTCCTTGAATTGCAGCGCATAATTCATGTTTTCTGCATCCGTGTAGCGTGCGATTTGCTGTGGGCAGGTTGCTGCTGCACTACACGTAAATGACATCCCAGGAGGGCTGTAGGGCATGATTCTGCTTTGGAATGCTTGTTTTGGGAGCGGATTCGTGACGTGGAACCAGCCAACGAGATCAGTAATCGGATCCGTACTCGCAACGGTCGTTGGCTTTGGCGTGAGGTTCACTGCGGTCATACTCGGGCGTACGGTCCGCGTAAGTGTGCCTAAGGACGCGGCACCATCCATCAGCAGGCCAATTTTGCCCGCGCCCTCGAACACCCCAACGACGGTCCGTGCGTCACTGAAGGGGACCAATGCGTCAATCGTCTGTGCAGCAACATCACCCCACGCAATGACCGTTCCATTTGCTTGTAATGCAAAACTACTGCGATTGCCGGCAGTAATTGCTATGACATTACTCAGTGCTTGGAACGGGATGTCAGCCTGCCCCATATCATTGGTATCAGCACCCCAGGCAATCACCCGACGGTCATTGCGGAGTGCTACGATATGATTGATGCCTGCAGCTATCTCGATGATGTTTACAGCGGTCGTCGGCACTGCACTCACGCTTTGGTTGGCGGCTGTATCAAACACCAACACTTGGCCAGCATTGGTAAGTTCAACAACGAATGTCGCGCCTGCCGCGATGTGCCGAATGTCCGTCCGCTGTGTCACATCAATCAGATTTGACCACACACGACCGTCTACCGTACGAACGACAACGTGTGATCCACGTACAGAAATTTCAGCAATATTACTCTGAAATGATGCTGGGATAGAACTGGTGTTATTCACAATGTTTGCGACCACGCCGCCGTCACAGCCGCCCCATGAGGTCAATGTCCGATTACTCGAGACAACATAGGTGTACGTACCAAAAAGTATCTGCGTGGCATTGCGTTTGATACCAACAGGCAAATCGCAGAGCGGCGAATCCGGATCGCGGGTAATTGCAATTGCGCCATTCAGTCCAATGGTCGCGGTAATTCCTTCACCGTACGAAATAAGTGAGCCGGTAGTTGTATTCGTTGCGACGCCGGAAAGCGTGACGATAGAACTCACTGGAGGTGCAACAATCGTGGCGAGCGGAGGAATCCTTGGACGGGTCGCCGTCAGCACCGGAATCCCTGTTGGTTGGGTGCCAAGCTCCAGCGCGAGTGCCGCACTAAATGACTGCCCACCGACAACTTGGAATGGTCGAATGAGATTAGCGGGAACGACGAGTTGATCGCTGCTGTTGTTTCCCCATCCCACGATAGACCCAGCCGTAGTAATGCCAAGGATGTGGGTGCTTCCGCTCGAAATGTACTGGAATGTCACATCTGGTGCCATCAGCAAGCCATCAGTGTCATCCCCAGCGCTGACGACTTTGCCGTTTTTGAGCAAAAGAACCGATGTATATCGGGTGGCAGCAACGTCAATGATTGAAGCAACTGTCGAGAATGTCAGTTGGCCTTCGGTATTTCTCCCCCAGCCTACTGCGGTTTGATTTTGTCGTAATGCAATGGTGTGCCAATCACCTGCCGCGATTTTTGCAACGCCTGACATCGTCGGTTGGTTCAACTGCCCATAGGTATTGTCACCCCAAGACACGACGGTCCCATCGGCGAGCAACGCGACCGAGTGACGTGCACCAGCCGCAATTTGCACGACATTGCGGAGTGTGGTCGGTACACTGGATTGATTAAATTCATTGTCACCCCATGCGATAACGGTCTTATTTTGCAGCAAAGCGAGGGTGTGATTCGCCCCAGCAGCAAGCGCAATCACCCGCAACGGATCACTCCATGGGCGTTCTTGTGCGACTTCTGGCGGGACAGAGAGCTGATCGTATGAGTCATTGCCCCAGGTAACTACCCCACCGGCCGAGGTGAGCACCGCAATATGCCGACGGCCAGCAACGACTTGCCGCAGTTCTTGCTGTGCTTCGACAGGGATGGTTTGGATTTGCAAATCTCCACCCCAGACTGCGAGAGTTCCAACCGCGTTGCGTTCATTGGGTTGCCGCAGTTGGAGTGCAATTGCAGCCGTCGCCGTCGGTGACTGCACTCCCACATCCGCCGGCTCAACGATATATGCACCTTGACCGGTCGCATTTTGACTCATCTGGATGATGCGATTCGGCAGGTACGGCACCGGGTCGCCGCCAGTAGCATACGGGAAGACAATGGGCTTCCCTAATCGATTAATCACAACCACACCGTAGGAAGTCACAGAGACGGATCGAATCCCGCCCATACTCGGAATACGGATACATGGGCATCCTGCTGTGGTGTTGGGCTCGACTGTGTGTTGAACTGATGGGCTAACACCCTCCACAGCACCAAACAGAATCAAGGTGCCGTCGGCTTTCAGCACGGCATAGATATCTTTGTTCGCGAGTTTGGCAGATGTACCTGCAAATACGCGAATCACGCTTCCGCTCGCTGATGCAGGGATTTGTGTGATCCCGCCCGGCAGGGTACCCCACATAAACACTGCACCATCTTGTCCCACACCGATGGAATTATTTGCACAGGCGACACCACGAATGGTTTTGCCATTGAGACTCGCAAGAGGGAACACTGCCGTTCGGGCGGATGGTGCCAGTGTCAGCACTGTTCCGTTCGAACGCAGCGCAATCATATGCTCTGCACACGCCACGAGTTGCACGAAATCATTGCTTGGTGGCACTGTTTCTGGTTTATACGCTGGACTACCCCATACTGCCAAATTACCAGATTGTAGCAGTGCCGCACTCCAGTTTTTGGATGCTGCGACCTGCGCGGCCGGTCCGAGTGTCGGGATGGTCAATTCAGCGTTCGTCGCAAAGCCCCACCCCGTTATTTTGCCCAGTGCATTGAGTGCGAGTGCATGCGTACTGCCGAATGAGACCTGAGCGATAGCGGATGTGGACGACGTAGGAATATCCAAAAGATTCCAGGGGTCGCTATACCCATCGATACTCTCAAGATTGCCAGTCACACGCAGTACCGGACGAAAGGGGGTCGGGACGGAGATAACCGGGGTACGGGATGCTGTGGGGGTCATCGTCGCGATCGACGTTTTTGTGGCAGACGAAATTCGAGGAGCGGCAGGATTTGCTCCGTTCGCAACCGAGAGGGTACGAGCATATGCACTCTCTGAAGGGGTATGGGGATAGATTACCCCCCAGACCAGCAAAGCAGCACAGAGAACAATGAGTTGAATGATGTGCTTCATATCGTTAATTCTCATCACTTACGAGCGGCAGATACACATGTTGTAACCTTCGAACAGTATCAACGTATATCGTTTTCGTGAGATACCCAGATCCGTTCGACGCTGTCACATCGATACGATATCTGCGCCCGGGAATCAATCCCGCCAGATTCAACGTCAATGGCTCAAAATCACGCGCTGCTTGACGCGTTTCGGTCAACGTTCTGCGTACCGGTGCGGTACTGACGAGCACTCCATCCCGCGCCACCGCGAACATGTGCATCCCATCATTGATTCGAACCGGTGCTGCACTCGACCCCCAGACGAGGAATGTTCCATCGCGCAAGAGGGCTGCACTTGTGTTGCCGCCCGCTGCAATGGCAATGACATCATTGACCCCTTGAACAACACTCGTCGTGCTGATTGGTAGGGTCGTTTGTAGTTCCGTACCTCGCCCCCAGGCGACCAGCGTGCCGTCGACGCGTAAGGCGAGAGCATGTCGGTCACCGACAGCAATTTGTGTTATGTCACTCTGTGCCGAGACTGGGACGGTTGCAATCTCAGACCTTCCCCAGGCGACTACACTGCCGTCTGTCTTGAGCGCCAGACTGATATCATCGCCAGCACCAACCGTTGCAACGCCTGCACGTGCACCCACGGGTACATCAAGCTGACCGTTGGCATTGGCACCGCCCCAAGCAACCACGTTCCCCGTATCGAGGACCGCGAGATTATGATCACTCCCTGCAGCGACTGCGATTGCCTTTGGATAACTCGCTGTGGTGCCGACACCGAGTGCGTTGTACGAGGTAATCACACCGGTGTGTGAGAGGGTGAGCAGGTTTGTATTGCCGGTTGCGCCATAGGCAAACTGCAGCACATTCGTCTGTGTCATGGGTTGGGTTGTGAGGTCACTTGGATTTCGGTTCCACGTACGCAGTGTGCCATTGACATCGAGTGCACCAACGGACGTTTCGCTCAGACCGAGTTGTGAAATCCCAGTAGACTGCAGCACTGAAGGAATCTGTGCCTGTGCGACGGCATCCGCAGTCCCATCGGCTGCATACTGCAAGAGATTCGTATCGGTGATGACATCGGCGATGGAATCATCGAGACGCACGGCAGCACTCACCGTGGTGACGCCTTTGCCTGTACTGAGCTGCATCGAAATGTTCGTTGAGCTTGATTGTTTACCTTCTCCGGCCACAAGATTGATAATCTGTGGCGCAGTGACGGGATCATAGGTGAGTTGATACGACGCAGACGTATTTGTGTTCCCCACGAGATCTGTCGCTACCAACTGAATGACATAGGTGCCAGCAGAGAAGAGGAACGACTGAGGCGTGACACGCCATGTATATGAATCAAGTGTCAACGCACGCTGTTCTGGTGTCATAAACCGAGCTTCACTCGAACGAGCGGCTGCAGCCCTCGTCAGATTCGCAGGTATAGAAGCCACAAGTACGCCATTCCCCGACTGATTGTAGACATTCATTTTCAAGCTCGAGAGTGAACCTCCATCAGACACCGTACCGCTCAACAGGGTGTCGGTACTCCCTTGGAGTGCACGCAGATACAACTGTCCAGCAGCGAAGACTGGGTTAACAACAAGCTGTGGTGCAACGGTGTCGATACGCATGTTGAGCGAACGTGGGTTCGAACTGTTTTTCCCACTATCTACAGCGCGGAATGTTAACGTGCGCAAGACTCCATCTTGACCAGCAGTATTGGCGAGCGGATATGTCCAGGCTGCATTTGTGCTGCGGGTCACATCGGCTGACTGGAAGCCGACAGTGACGGCATTAATGACGACGGTGTTTGCATCGTCATTCCGGTCACACCCATACAACACCCATCTCCCTGAGATTGGCTCGTTTATGACCTGCGCGAGTGGTGCATCGGGGCGAATGAACGGTGTCGTTTCTGTAATCAAGACGGTCGTCATGAGCGACGAAGGGGTAGGTGCATCATCTGTGAATGCTACACGCAGATTCGTCGCTGGTTCTCGCGCTGATGTAACGAGCGCAACCAACGTTCCTGATGGTGATCTGAGCCACAAGTTCGCATCATTGCCGTTGACTCCCGTTGCAGAGACCTCAACTTTGATTGATGCAACGCGTTGGTTCAGACTCGGAGCGACGACATCAAGCGGATAGGCAGTATATGCTGTCACTGGGAGTGTCGAGCAGGGTCGCGCGGTAATTGGCACAGAGTCAGTGCCAGAGTGCACATGCGTCGAAAGGGTACTGTCAGGCTGGGCAGAAGAAATCAATGTACAACTGTTGTCGCGCTCGTCACAGACCTGTACTTTTGCAGTGCTTTGCGTATCACTGACGACGCCCGAGAGGGTAATCGAAGAACCTCCCACATAGGTTGCGCTGTTGAGTTGCGCTGACGCACTATCGAACAGCAACTCCGGCTTTGTCCGGTCAATAGACGACTGATACCACGGACTCCACATGCGCTGTTGCCCATACATATCTGCTGCCCGCACACGGTATCGGAATACACTGCCGGTCGATGGGACTTCAACTGGGCACCGCCAGGTGCTCGACAGTACAACCGTACACGTGGCCGATTTGGTGGTTGTGGCAGAGTTCGTAAACTGTACCTCGACGTTGCTAATCGCAGATGCATCGCGGATTCGCCCTGTCAATACGAATTTCCCTGAGGGCACAATCGTTTGGTTGTCCGGTACGACTTCTGCAGGGCCCTGTGCATCAATGCTCATGGCTGCGTTCAGCCACTCAATGGTGCGGGCCTGATTCACAGAGTTCACCGTTCCCGCATCGGTGAGACGGACTTCTATTTTCGCAAGCGAACTCGATTTGACGAATTCTGTTGCGGTCGCGCGGCTCTTGGTTGTGTCAATGAGGGTCTTGATGGTGTACTTGACGGTTGTACTGGCGGGAATGGCCGGAATTTGCAGAATTTCGTAGTCCGACAATGCACCTTTGGTTGTCGTGTTGTACGCATACAACCCATTGCTAACCACGGTTCCGCCTAACGGATCTGCCAGCCAGATTCCTCCATAGGTTTGGACAAGTGCGTAGAGCGGTTTCGTAGCAGTCTTGGTCACATTCGTGATACTGAGAGTGTAGGACACACTACTATTTGGCCCGACGACCGGGGCAGTAGTCGCTATCAAACTATTACTTAATCCATCGAGCAATGCACTCCCCGACAAGTCGTTGGATGCGTATGCTGCGACGGTCTGACACCACGGGTCTGTGATTAAAACAGCACACAAATTGGTGGTTGCCGAAATGATTGACGAAATTGCATCAGGATCAGCGTTATTCACGCTCTCGTAGATTGCCCTGGATGTCGCGCCAATAGGACTGCTCACCAATGAGGCCTGGATTTGTAGAGCATCAGGACTGCGCACGGAAGTTAATGCGCACATCCCGTCTGTCAGTGCGGGCCAACTGTATCCGTTCAACAGCGAGGTTATCGTCACTTTTTGGCCATTGACAACCTTTCCTAATGGATTGGTTGTTGGGAAGCTAGCCCACGGTATGAGTGATTTTTCATTCACCGCGAATGCAAGCATACCAATTGGCGTGGACTTCAGATAGTTGATTTGGCTGAATGGTATCCGTACGTCTGTGTACTTGCCTTTTGCTGTATCTTCATAGCGGGCAAGGACCTGCTGATCGGTCTGCGTCCATTCAAGGCCATTCCATCGCTTCAACGTAACGGTACGGTTGTCTTCTATGTGCAGTACGTAATCTGCACCCTCTACGTTTGTCGTTGAGCGACCCATTTGTGCACGGATACGCGAGGACTGTAATGAATCGACATACGACTTCAATGTCGCTGTGGCCAAGATCGGACGGGCAGCGAAATTAATCGGCAATGCAATAAATGAGTCACCAGACGCTGCACCTTCCGATGCCGTTTTGATGAATTCGGTCGGGCGATATGATTGCGCTGTCCCACCGGGAACAGTGTCGAGATAGATAAACAGGTCGCCGTCGGTGTCCCAATTTGCTCCCGTCCAGTTGAGCCTGAGCGCTTGAGCATCCCAGGTCGCAGCAAATGACTGTGGTTTGTCACTCGCGGTGCGGGCGTCTTTGCCGAGCACCGAACAGCCATTGGTGAGGAAGTTCCGATTCACCGTACCCGTTGTCTCAAAGCGTGTGTAATCCGGGGTCAGAGGGGAGTCAACAAAGTAGGTTGAAAGTGGGGTTGTTTGCTTATTCCCATTGACATCGCCGACGGTCATTGCGACAGTGACTTTACTTGCCTCGGTGTTTCGCAGTGGGGTCGACATCCCCGCAGGTATCGTCGAAACACCGGTCGCGAAGGTTTGCGTATAGGTTGTCGTGTTGGCGATTGTTTCGATCGAGTAGTTCACTCTACTGATGTCTATTTTGGTTGTGTCCGTGATGCTGTCCCATCGGACGGTTACCGCTGCTGTTGCAGGATTGGTGAGCGTTGAATCGGTGACAAGCGGAATCTCTGTCCTGTCTCTGTTTGCGGTGACACGAAGCCGGCTGATCATCGGAGGCTGTGAATCAATCACAATGGATGCCGTTTGTGTCGTCGATTTGCCGGATTTGTCCCACGCTACGATACGAATCGGGATGACCGACGCATGGACGTTCGGGTCTGCGTAGAGGATATTCACGTACCATTTGTTGGCAACTTGCTTTGCCGTGAATGGCATCGGTTCTGATGTATCGCTATTCCACACAGACAAACCTGCGACTTGTGTGTCGTCGCTCAACTCTGCAGTAACTACATAGAATTGATTTACATAGTTGATTGCACCTACGGAAGGCGAGGTAATTGTGATGCGCGGGGCAGTAGTGTCGACGAGATATGCTCGTTCCGTTGAGCTGATAGTTACGTCAGTCCCGGATGTCACCGCAGCACGCAGACCGTGAATTCCACTCACTGCGGTAATGGGGAGTGAGAGCGAAACGACATTCCGGTACGGCAACGATGCATCCCACGTCGCTACCACAGCACCGTCGAGGAGAACTTTGACGTTCTTTACCCCATCCGGCGATTCTGCGTATACTTCGATGTCACGCGTGGTGGTAATTGCCGTCATCGCTGCATTGGTGATTTGTACAAAATTCTGCAACGGCACATCCTCACCCAAACGGAGGGGTGGGGTCGGAGAGAAGGTTCCTCTTCTGCAGTTCTGCGCAATGTCACAGGCACCAAACGGGAGACGTTGATCGGTTATCGCGTAGCTGTACAACGTGGTCGAGACACCGTCGACATCATCAAGGACCAAGACAGCGTATATATTCGATGCAGCAGCATACGGTTTGATGAAATTCGTCACCGCATCAGAACGAAGAATCGGGTTCCCCGCACTCATGTCGACCAACGTCATTCGTGTTTCTGTGGGGTCTTCACTATTCCTGCTGAGCAGCAATAATTCCCCAGCCAATGCCGGCAGAATGTCGTAGACATGATAGGACTTGAATTCGTTCGTTGTTGTAGGAACGGTGTGGACGTATGGGGTATTCTCTATGGCAGCACTATTCAGTGTCTGTACACTTGTTACGGGATCTTCAACAATCACCGGCAATGAACGGACAGTGTTTGGCGCATTGCCATCACTCGTAGCGGGGTCTTCGTCGTCGTCGACAATGATTAGGTTAAAGCCATTGAAATAGACAAAGCTACTGTACCCAGCGGTTCTGTAGGTAAAGGCGTAGGTAATAGTTCCTTCAGCGTCGATTTGATACAAGGCAACGCCGTCTTCGCCTTGTGCGAGAGCAAGCGCAAATCCGTTTACCGCCAGCGCGTACGTGTGGTCGCCAGAGAGGGTTGTCATCCCGACTTGTGTGGGATTCCGATCGCTCGTTACATTGATACTCAATAGATGTTGTTGTGATGCAGAATCGAGCGCGACGATAAACTTACTGGCGCCAACGGTGGTTATGTGAAGTTCCTGAATCGTTGTCTGAGAACCAACAGACAGCGCGAGAGTACTCAACAACACTGGTGATTTCGGGGTTGTCTCAATGTCATAAATATACAGAGATCTTGCATCACGAGTTTTGACAATTGCATACAATCGGCTTGCAAAATCATCTGTGACCAAAGATTCAACATCTCCGTCCACCGTAATGATAGGTTGATTTGGATTGGCGGGATCAGCGGGATTAACCAACGTGATACGGTTGCGTCCGCCAAGGTAAAAATCAGTTCTTCCATACGCCAGTGATGTCGTGCGTGAAACAATCTGGGATTGGCGCTCAATGAGCTCAGGCGCAGGGGAGAGTTCACAGCCGCCGCTCATGCGTGAGGCACTGGTATATGTCCCATCCAAGAAGCTCATGGCCGTCCGTGCCCACAGTGACGGTGCAGCTGCGGTGTCGATTGTGAGTGCCGAACCACACGGAGATTTGAGCGTTCGCGTATCAAGATTATTGTCTGCAACAGAGACGGTGAAGACGTTTGCAGACAACGCGTCAGAGACACGAGGAGCAAGCGTATCAATCGAACCACTCCAGAGATTATGTTCACCGGATGATTGCTGATTATTACCGGACAAGTCCGTTGTCGTACTTTGGAGAGAGACCACAGATTCCAATTGGGCAGGTATAGTCCTCGACCACTTATACCCATCTGTCCGTGGGTTCGCCCTATCGAGCGTGCTGGTTGTCCAGGTCGTGACACCCAAATGGACCAGGTCGTCATTGGTCAGCGCGCGTCGGTAGATACGCAAATCGTCGAGTACCCCAACAAAATCCGTCCCTACCGTGAGGGTAGGCTTTTGGATAATCTGTATCTCACTCACCGCAAAATGTGCTCTTCCAGCGCCCACTACTGCGATGGTGACATAGCGTGCAGTGATACCTGCAGGAACAGGTATCGCTTTGTGATCTATCACATACCCTGGGACTGCATATATCCATTTGGCATTCGCGCGCAGTGAGGCAACCCGATAATCCGCAGGTCGGACGTCCGACAGATAGACGTTCATATCTCTGGACCAAATTTGGCCCAATCCCTGTGTAGCATGGACGACCAACGCATCAATTGGTTTACTCGAACCGAGATCGTTGGTCCAGCCCGATACACAGGTCGTGCCGAATCCGCAATCCACTGTTTGGGGAACGACCGCTGTCGATAGATCATTGTCGCTCAGTAACGATGTCGTTACTCCATTGAATGTAGCAGTCCCGCTCGGTGCGATATTTTTCAGAGCATTGCTTGGGTATGGATTCGCTCCCGCCAGCATACTCCCCGTGGCTACGGTGGATCCGTTGACGTAGATCTTGAGGGTAGTGCCATCGCTCGAAACCGCCAAATGGAATCTGCCAGTCGGTTGCGAGCTCGCAGTCAGCGTTGTCCCTGCCAGCGTCACCGTGGGTCTTCCATTGCTGAGTCCGACAGAATAGGTATACGTATCAAACATCCCACGCAGAATTGTTTGCGTCGCACCGACCGTTTTGGGTTCAACCCAGACTGACGTACTCCAAGGCTGGTCGTATGCCGCAAACAAACGGGCATTGTCATCGCGCGTAATGAGCTTGTCATTGCCATCAAACGCCAGCGCCGATTGGCCAACAATACCCGGTACTGATGTGAGCTTTGCATCACCGCTCAGTAGCGATTGTTCATTGTTGAACGGTGAAGTATCGTTCAACACAAATCCAGGTGATACCGTCGCTTCGTCGAACGTTTCATGCAAGACGGTACTGTACCCGTATGCAAAGTCACGGAGCTGTGGAGCACTGAGAATCTGTGGAAAGATAGCCACGTCATCGAGATACACCCCTACCGCAGCGGTGGTGACCACCGTTCTCCCTGGATAGAGGAGCGCATTCGTGAGTGTCCCAAATCCGAGTTTTGCGCCGACAATGTTGCCTGCGATCGTTTTGCTAAAGGCAACCCGGTCATCGATGATGACGCGAACGTTATTTGTCGTACCGCTGCCCGCAAGCTGCAATCCAATCACATGCCATTGCGCGTCGTCGAGCGGGATGAAACTTTCGGCCGGAGTAATCAGCAACGGCGCACAGGTTGGGCTACAGTTGTCCATTGCAGTCAGCGTAATTCCCTGTCGTACCGCATCATAATGCACGAACAGCGCGTTAGACGTACTGGTGAGCGGTGCTTGGAGTGACGCAATCAGACCAGAGGTCGTACCTTGCGGGATTTTCACACGGAATAGGATGGTATTAGACAGTGTACCGGTGCTGGTAAGTTCGTTCCCCGATTGCAACCCGTCCGTTGCGCTGTCAAAGAGGATTGCGTTGGTCGCGAAGCCAGGAGTTATCGATGGGCAGGTCCATGGTTCTGCAGTAAATCCACCGATACAGCGGTTGCTTTTCACCCCGTTTATCGCGTCAACAAATGGCAGTTCGTTCTGGTTCATCGGGGCATAGTAGGTTGCTTGTGTGCCCAGTGTGTCGGTGCCGAGCATGCCATCATCTGCCAGGTCGAGGCGGGTACTATGCGTACTGACAGCACTACCCGTTGCGAGCTCTTTACCGAGCAAATCAGCTGGCAACAGTTTGTCACGCGAGAAGATGACATCATCAATGTATCCATGGAAGTAGTCTTCACGCGTGTCGTTGATAGGGTCGGATTGTGTCGCTCCGAGAATCACATGTGCACTTGTGGAACGCACCGGACCAGCAGGAATCGTCAGAGTGGTCGTCGTCATACTCGCGGGGGTTTCACCGACGCTCAAGACCATCTGATTATCGAACTCTCGGTAAATGAGGTAATTCCAATTTGCGCTGAAAATCGGACTCGTGATGGTTTTGCCCGCACGTGTCGCAGTAACAGTTAACCCACTGACACTTTTGTTGACACGCAGTCGGAATCGGGCATCGGTACTCTTGCCCATGCTGGCAATTGTTCCCGCATCTGAAGCCTTGATACGCGCCGAAAAGCTGAATGAACCACCCAGCACCGACTCTAAATTATGTGCCGTAATTGATTGATTCACACCTTCGATGTTGAAACGTGCAACACGCTTTGTCGTATCGACGGTATCTGCAGTGACAGCCGGGCAGGTATCACACTCCGTGAAATAGCGATTCACTGCACGGTTATCAAATGTCGTTGACCCGTCGGGTGACTCGAAATCGAGACGGAGTGCCATGCTTTTCTGCAAGTGTGGTCTGCCATCATTGAAGTCCGACACGTAGCCAGTGAATGAGCCGGAACCTAATGTCGGTTGCTCCCTGGCGTACGGCGAAGGACTGACAATGGTGTCGTGCGGCGCACTATCGTCGACCTGCACAGGCGCCCCAATACCTGCCAGGACAAGCTCTGACGATGGGTTGCCGACACTATCCGTCGCTACTGCAGTGACTTGATAAAACCCTGTTGGATTCGTAAACGGCAACGGAATATCAGCAACCCAGATGGAACCAGATTGTTTTCTTGCAGTGACACCACTCGCGGTGAGCAACCGATTAGCAAAATCTTTGACAAATACCGTCACCGAGGCCACACCACTGCCCGGACTACTGTTTGCGTTCACCAGCAACGGATCATTCACGGTGAGGGCAAGGTGCAGCACACGATTCGCGGTCAGTGTGTCGACGCTGGTTGTATACGGTGACGTATTGTTGAGGGAGGCGATTGGTGGAGTGGTATCGACCAACAACGTCTGCTCACTAAAGCCGCGATTATCGACTGCATCGTATGCATCGACACGCACACGATACTTGCCTTCGACCGGCACGCTCGGGCGTTGGTCGACCTGGAACATAGGGCATACATGGCTACCTGCTGCAGTTTCGGCGCATTGCGGTGCAGATGCGGTGCTTTGTACGGCTACGCCAGCATTGTTGGTCGTCCCATAAGTAATGCGCGAAAGTGAGGACGTTGCATCAGATGTTGCTGCGACGAACTGAACGGGAACCCGTGATACATACGGTGGCAACGTTATCTGTACGACCGGTAAATCTGCATCGACGGTGAGTTTGGCTGATTGCAGCAAGGTGACTGCACGAGAATTGAGGGCTAATGCGTTGTTTGCAATCGTTTTGAGCGGGATTGCACCATCCGTAATCGAGATCTTATCGATGGAACCGCGGAATGGCTCTATCAATGCTCCTGCTGCATTCACCGACGCACCGACGTATAGTCGCGCCGCCACATTTCCTGGTATCGTCACGCCGCTGGATGTGGAATTGATATCCAATACACCATTGATATACAACTTGAACCCAGCTGGACCCATAGTCACCACGACATGATTCCATGCGAGCGGCAATGTGGCACTACTTCTTACACTGTCCCGGCTAACCCCGTTGAGTATAGTTGCAAAGAGTTTTCCTTCTACTAATATCACCTCGAATGATTTCGAGGCCAGTGTCCCGTAGCTTAGTATTGTTTGCCTTCCAGTTGCATTGTCTGGTTTCACCAAAAATTCGATACTACGTGTATTGCTGGGCGACGAAAATGACAGGATATTCTCAAGGCTGTTGGTCGTCGCCAACAGCGTCGAACTGCCATTAAACGACGTGGCGATCCCCTCTTGACCGACGACATTTGCGACGGGGCACTCCACACCCGTGATGCTCAATCCGACGCATGTCGCAGAAAATTGATACCGTGAGAATCCCGGCCGGACAACGTTTTCCGTCGGCAGGGCAACGCTCGTCAGCGGTATGGTTTTGGTAATGCCTGAGGTTGTATCGAGCTTGTTGCTGGTAATCACCCCATTATTTTCGAAATTTAACTCCCAGGTTGGAGCACGATCAACCAGTGCGGAGGTGGTCTCGCGGGGCGACTCACGAATAATCAGATTATCGAGATCACCGACGTAGCCTTTGCCGATGATGGGATCTCTGCCCGTCATATTGCTGGAACTCAGAGAATATGTTGCACCTAATGATGTAGTCTGATCATTTACCTTCAATACCTG
Organism: Roseiflexaceae bacterium; assembly: GCA_947462525.1. Lineage (GTDB taxonomy): Bacteria > Chloroflexota > Chloroflexia > Chloroflexales > Roseiflexaceae > UBA965. The sequence goes on from CANHPK010000001.1 coordinate 15,963, forward strand.
CGTGTTGCCATCAACAGACAATTCAATATGCGACCATTGATTCAATGGGAGCGGGATACTGGAGCGTATGGGATTAGTTTGGATTCCAGAAGAAGAATCAGACCAATTCCAGATATTAAATTTGTTAGTGTAGATTTTCCTGAAAGTGACATAGCCATTTTCATCAATACCCAGATACAGCTGGTTATCCGCATTGTTTTCGCCGATGAGTGCTGCATTGTATTGTTGCGGTTTGACCCACATACTCAACGCGAACGTTTTGCCGCGATTATTTTCAGAGGGAAAAAAATACGACATGTAATCTCTGACACCCGTGAAGCTCAACGGTGAGTTCCCAATGAAGCGGATCGCCGTGTCAAACTGCCCGGGCACGCCGCTTTCGGGGCAGAGGGTGACACAATTGAGCGACAAACCGGTGGTGATGACATCGGTGAATCTAGTTGATCCGGGGAAGTCATCGAATGGAATCTGCAGGGTATGTGCTGGCGTATCGCTGACGACTTTGATTTGGGCAGCGGACAGTGCCGAGGCATGAATCTCAAAATCACGGAGTTTGCCGTTGAAGTAATTCATCGATGATGCCGTCGACAAGGTGCTCGTGCCAGATAGGTACATTCGAGAATCCATCGAACCGATGGTCATTTGACCAACATCCGAAACACTTGCCCCGTTTGCGTCACTCGTAGCAAGAATTCCATTGATATAAATCTGCCGTGACTGCCCATTCCGAACAAACGCGGCATGTACCCATTCTCCACTTGGTATTGGGGTTTCTAATCTTCCGCCTGTGCCACTCCACATGAAAATTTTGCCTTGAATAATCCCAAAGCGCATATATTGACTGCCTGACGCTTTCACTACATGATTGGACAGAAGCATGCTCAATTGAGAGCCATCACTATAGGTGCCATCCCACTTCAACCACGTCATAAATGTGTAATTATTGCTCCCCGAAAAAATATTCTGTGAAAGCGTGGTTGAGAGGCGCTGTGCATGCGCACTAAACTGTGTGCCGCCAGCCGATACGGGTGGACATCCGCCCGTGTCCTGACACGAGATCACGGCACCATTGATATTTACTTCACCGATTTGTAGCCATTGCGAGCTGTCATTGGCCAACACAATACGTACATATCGTGCGGTAGTCCCTAATGGAAACGATACCTCAGGCGCATAATACGTTGAACTTGCGCACGTACTTGCGGTGGAATTGCAGTCCAACCACTTCCATACTTTGGCATTGCTTTTGTACCAGGCCGCAGTACAGCCAGCTGCCGGGCAGGCAGGGAAAGGGGTATCACGCAGAACCACCATTGCACCTGCGTAGCGGTTCAGCCAGCCATCAGCACGCTTAAATACGTCTACTGATGCTACTTCTTTACTTTGCTTGAGATCGAGATCGAGGTACGGATTAAAGTCATAATTTGTGATTGCGGTTGTCGCTAGATTCCCGTCAATGGCAGATGCGGGTTGGTAAACACTCATATTCCCATAAATACTCGATTGCGTCACCGTCATATTGCTGCGATAGCTGACATTGGTGCTCGGGGTTGTTCCTGCAAACGGGAGGCAGACAGCAATCGAAATATAACTGCAACCGGTGTTGTATTTGGTCGTTATTGGTTCTATGACGGTAGACCGTGCATCGATGATATGGGTCAACGAGTCCGATACTGGGGCTTGATTCATCGCCCCTTCCAATGTGTTGTAGAAATTGCTCCGTGCTATCGCATCGAGCGTCTGATCGTCTATCGCAGTTCGATACATGCGGATGTTGTCGATTGCGCCCAGCGCGGCACCGACGCTCAGCGGTTCTTGTGCGGCTTTCACTGCGCGGCTGGTGACGGTGTTTTCTTGGATGCTCAATGTGCCTGCGTTGTCGTTGTATACCCGCAACGAGAGTTTTTCGCCTCTTTGGCGGATTGCAATCGTCGACCACGTATCTGCACTCATTGCACCCGCACTGACCGTTCGAGAACCAACCGTCACGGTGGGTGTGCCGTTCAGAACACTCAGCGTGATTTTTTCACCACTTCCTACCGCTGTCCCAGTAGAGAACAGCGTAGTCGACGTGACGCTCGGGACGCGCAGATGTACCGACAGACTAAAGTCATGGTCGGTAATCAGGGCAGCATAGCCGTTTTGCAACGTGGGTACCGTCGTGCTGGCTTGCAGCGCAGTTGTCCCCACGGCACTGCAGAGACTGCAGAGCAAAAAGGTTGGTTGACTCATACTCCCAAAGACTGAGCGATCTGTCTTCATTTGGGTTGTATTCCCCGACATGGGGAGACAGACAATCAGCAATGGATCGTCACAGCCTGCGGACAACACCGTGATTTGTTGGTCAGACAATGACTGCGCATAGATTTGAATGTCCCGGATGTTACTGCGTGCATAGACAGACGGAGCGCCTGATCCTACTTTGAGTGCAGCGAATCCTGTGCTCGATGGCACTATCTGCTGGGCATCTTGACCCTGCGATACGCCGTTTACCCATATACTCCGAATGTTGTTTTTCTGGCGGAAAACGAGGTGGTACCATTGATTCAAATTGAGTGGGGAAGATCCCGTCAATACTTGCGAACCAATCTTGAATTGTGGGTACTCATTCGCAAGCCCAATTTGAAGTACAGTCCCATACAGCAATGGTCGATAGGTGGTAGCCTGGCCATTCGGTTTGACCCACAATGCGACCGTAAAATCACCACTCGAAATCGCATTCCCAACACTGGCGCTTGTCACAAGCGAATTGTTCGTATCAAAATTCCATCCATGAGTAGCGTCATAGAGTGGGCATATTGACCCACAGCGTAGATCACTACTGAGCGAAGAAACGTCTGCAAACGAGACATTTGTCGTGGTAGCGCCGGTTGTAGAGCGTTCGTCTAATCGCGCACAGAAGACATTCTTTGCAAACACACAGGTATTTTTGTACAACATCGTCCCGGTTGTCTGGCTCGCACGACCGGGCACTTCAAAGATATTACCGACGGTGGTCGTGCCACTTGCGTTGAGCGCAACAGCGTTGCGGATTGGGTCAGGGAGAGCGGTGTTTTCACTGGCAAAAAATGATGACACCGTTCCTTGTACCGTGCGGGCAAGGAGCTTATTTGTTAGTTTCGCCTGTGTGATGACACGATCACCCGGTCGGACTATCAAGTCATTTGATGAAACAAACTCACCATTCGCTGCAGTAGCCATTTCTTTGGCGGTTAGTGCACTACGATAGAATGCAACGTTATCCATTGCACCAACCCAATAATTCTGCGGCAACGTCCAACCATTTGTCCCTCCGACAGAGAGAGTAGAACCAGCAGTGGGAGCCCTCAGTTTCCCCTGCATGGGAGCACTACTGACTTCAACACCGTTCTGATAAAATACAACTTTCGACCCGTCGTACGTTACACCAATTCGTTCCCAACTATTAACAGGCAAATTTATCCCACTCGAGAAACCAAAAAAGTATGGCGAGCTGTCTTTGTAGAGTTCTAGAACGAGGGATCTCCCACTTTTACTGAGCCGAAATTGATTGCGTAGTTCTGCTATAACACTCCCTGTACCTAAACTTTCATCAGCTTTCGTTGATTTGAGTGCCGCCACTATCGAGAAGCCCGATGAAAAAGCATCATCTGTCGCCGAAACGTACGTGAGCGATTGTCCAGAAGCAAATTGCATCACGGAGTTCGGCTTGCTGGGGGCAGGAATGCCAGTTAGTGCCTCGGTGAAAATCGTCGGACAGGAGGTACAGCGAAAACCCAATCCACCGATCATCGTTTGCACCGAATCAGCATTGTTGGCACGTTCGTTGGTGATTGCAGTCATGGGTGTCAAGGCTTCACTCAGACTGCCTTCGGCGGTGACGATGTCGCCGCTGTTTTTTGCGTAGGGACTCCATCCCAAGACACGCTCACGCAAATCGGTGACGCCGTCCTGATCACGGTCTGCACTGCGCGGATCAGATCCTACCCAGGTGGTGTATGTGTTGCCGCCAACCGGCATCGCATAGGTCACCTCCCAGCCACCCACGCGTACGCCGTTGGGAGAGGCGAACGTCTTAACCACACGGACAATTTCTTCGCCATCGAGCAATCCATCGCCGTCGCTGTCGGCGCGGAGGGGATCAGTTTGGTACGCAATCTCTTCTTTGTCAGTCAGTCCATCTGCATCGGTGTCGATGATCAGGGGGTTGGTACCGAGTGCGACCTCACGGATATCGGCGACACCGTCGGTATCTGTGTCAAAGCGATCATCACGGGTGTTGTACGTCGTTTCGAGTGTGTTTTTGATGCCGTCATTGTCTGCGTCGACGAACGTCGGGAAGGCGGGGCTTGCAGTCGCAGGGGACCAGTTGAATGTATATCCCGTTCCCTCTTGCCGCATGGTACTGAATTCCTCGAATGTTGCGGGGAATACATCAAGTTGGGTTGGCGTCGTCTCATTGAGGTTTGTGTACTTTGTTTGGCTTTGTGTACCTATATAGCATATTGGTAAAAGAAAGCCACCGAACAAAAAGAAGATAAAGATCGTAAAACAATTCTGTTGTTGGGTTTTGAAGGCACGAGACAGAATTTGGTCCGGCAATTTGCTGTTGATGCCAGTCAGATTTGTAGTCAATTGGGCATTGAAACTGTAGGAGCTGCGTTTTTGATTCGAAAAAGAAGCACCGTCGTTTGAGGCACTAGAGTCAGAAATACTCTTTGAGGAACTTTGCCACTGACTATACTGCGACCCAATGCCAATATCACCACTTTTGTCGACTTGGGTGGTCCCTAAATTGTACGTAATGGCCGTGTTTCGGGGATCGAGACCGTTCCATTGCCAGAAATACGGCAATGCCATCCAGGTCGATGGGAATGGCATCCGCTGAATGTAATCGGTAATCACCAACGTGTTTTGAATCGAATTCCCCACACTGAAGCCTGCTGCCTCATTTAACAGCCGCGGCGGATCGAAACTCTTTTCGTCGATATACGAAAAAGCATCACTCGGATCGATGAGCAGATTAGTTGCATACGGAGTGAATACATTTGCGATCAAACCTGTAATACCGGTGCACAACCATTGCGATTGTGTCGTTCGTCTATCTTTGGCAGATAGTTGACTACACGCTATCGCAGCAATAACATCGATAGCGCCAATGATTGCAGCAATAATTTGGCCCACAACCGGGATTTCAGCAATGACAGCAACAATGATAATTGCAATGGTCATGCCAATTGCGCCTGCGATGGCATTGCCGACTTGATAGGGGAATTCTGCTTTGACGGCGGTATAAATTGCCAGTGCCCAGGTTGCTGCGACGGCAATGCCCACGCCGACATACCCGAGAAACTTGCCGACTTTCGCCGCAGTACCTGAGACACTAGCAAAACCCCATTTTCCGGCGTTGATTGCCGTGGCGAGGGTATCACCACTCGCTTTCAATGCTCGATACGACACAACCAGGTTCTGCACCAATTGGACGGTATACATGGTCAAAGAGACAGCATTAAACCCCATTGATATTCTGGCAGCAACGACTGAATCCGTCAGGAGTGAGTTCCCAGCGAGTTGCGCGATCGTCATTCCGATCATCACACCGAGCGCAATCGTTTGTAATACACCTGCAAACAGTAGATTCGCTAACCCGTTCAATTTTGTGTTTTTTGCAAATGCTTCTATGGCTTTGAGTTGTGCAATTGCGTTCGCAATACCTGCAATACCGTTCGCAGACAGATATGCGGTGGTGAGACTGCCTGAAAGCCTGTCTTTCTTTTCGTCAGCTGAAGATCCATAGGCAACAAAAATTAAATCACTGAGATTTAATCCAATTGCTGAGGTAAATTTGGCGATTTGGTCATTCCATGTATTGCTTAAAGCAGTATCGAGGTAATCAGCACTCGGTCGCTGATCGATACTCGATTCAAGGCTATTCGGATATGTGCGCGACAGCGGATTGATGATATTCAATATCGAACTCGCCATGAGACCGGTCTGGAATGACGCCCAATTTGCTTGGGATACGTCTGAAGGTTTTGCACCGTCTGCCAGCGTTGCCCGCATCGGCCCGAGTTCTTGTATGATTTCGTCATTCTGAAGCGGTTGCCAAACCGTTGTACCGGCGTCAGTTGTTGTCGCCATTTTATAAATCACACCGGATAACGACCGGATAGTGGTTGGTTGACTGGCAGTATCAAAAGAAATGTTCGAGGTTGCACTCAACGAAGCCGTACGTTCAATAGACTCCGTCGTAAGGATAATTCCTGGCCGACATTTCACTGCAGTACTCGTCACACACGACTGTGCAACTGCCGCAGACGGTGTACCGGATGTACAACCCACACCCGCACTGGCGGAACACAAATTCGCGTTCAGGATTTTCGGTATTTCGACCGTATTGATGAGCATCGATTTTTGTGGCGTTGGATAGCTATACGTTGCTACTTTCGTCGCCGATTTGTCTACGTGGTAGAGATCAGCAGTCGGAGCCGCTGTATTGCGCGTGTTATCAAACAACGTCGAAATAGATTCGTTCGGATTTGCAGTATTAACATTGTTGAGGACCGGAGAATTAAGGTAGAACGATCGGAGTGCAAGGTTGATTTTTGCGAGTTGGAGCCTGCGTGATGCCGCATCCTGGTTAATCACTTGGGTTGCGTCTTCACTGATAACCGCTGCATTGTAACCATAGTACTCGGTTGCATTCAGGCCGGCCAACTTCCAGTCGCTGTAATATGACTGAACGATAGAGCTTGTCGGTACGCGGTTGGTCAGCGTACAAGTGGGTACTGTTGTTTCTCCTGCGGGAATTTCTGACGGACATGTATCTTGGAGCGCGGTGATAATCCATTGCAGCCGATATTCATGACCCGATTGCCATGCTTGCCCAGTCTCGTAATACATCTGTGCGCTGTACGCGACATTTGTACCACTCGCATCGACGTTCGAAATGAGCGGAGTCGTCAATGTAACTTGTGTGAAGTTTTTTTCGCCTGTAACGGGGTCGACGCTCCAGGAAGGGCTTATTCCGTATGGTCGCAGTTTTTCTACATCGAGCCAGTTGGGGTACCTCGTTTGGGCGGGGCAGGTGTTCGTCGCGTTGCATGCGAGGACCGGCAGGTTACCGCGGTACGATGGCGAAATGTTGATGCGCACTTCGAGCAACGCCGAGACACGCATGTCCCCATTTGCGCCGGTGGCATCGCCGATGGCTGCAGAATACGGCAGGCGTTCTGACAGTGTGTCATTCATTACCCGCTGGACTTGGCCAATGGTGTCATTTGCTGGCCAGTCGAACGTGGCATTGTTCATGTAGAGCAGTTTCGGGTCGGTCGGGACAATTTGCATTTCGACAATCAGAGGCTTCACCGCAGTGGTGGTCTGACTAATCTGCAATCGATACGGGTCAGCATTCGTTCTGACCGTCTGATTCCCCGAATTCATGGTGATATCGTACTTGTCCGGGATGCCGTCGTTGTCATTATCAAAATCGAGAAAATCGGGGATGTAGTCACCATCACTGTCTTCGCAATTCGCACTTGTATCGGCAAGTTTTGATGCGCATTCGAACGCATCTGGAACACCATCACCATTGGTGTCTTGATCAAATGGTGACAAGTAGTACTTGTTGCTACCGATGAGTGTAAATTTGGTGACCTCAACTAAATCCGAAATACCATCTAAATCGGTATCGGTTGCCGTTGGATTTGTGCCGAGCTGGACCTCTTGTGGATCAGTTAATCCGTCCGAATCGGTGTCGACTTTGGACACATCCGTGCGCAAAAGTGCTTCTTGGTCGTTGGTCAATCCATCGCCGTCGGTGTCTGCTGACCCGACTGTTCGTCCATTCGAGCGTGTACTGGTGGTGGTTTGCTTTGGCTGAGCCGTCCCGACTGCCGCAGGTGCAATACCGAAGTGTTGGGTGTCGAGGGACTTTAGCGGATTAAAAATACGCGGTGCAGTTGCGTTGTCCGCATCATTGGGTGGGGAGTCCTCTTGCACGGTACGGTGAGATGAAGGTTGCGCAGATGCTTTGTGAGGCACATTCACAAATGGCTGATAGACTTGCATTGCAACGACAATCAACGCAATTGGCAGATAGAGTTCACGATACCGTGCATGCAGAACAACGGCAAGAGAGACAATCGAAAGCAATGTAAAGACTGTCAACGCCCACCAGCGGATCTGCGCGTACTCATTGCCGAAATACGTTCCCAGCATGGTCAGCGGTTGCTTGAGCAACGCTCGCAGGGCAAGACCGGATGTTGCATAGTCGCGGAAGACCGTTTTGATGATTGCCGTCGAACTCGGCGTGAGGCGCGTGCCCGCAAATGTGAGCTGAAGCTCCATGTGCGTGGGCAAGCCTTGGCTATCAACGGTGATTTTGCCCTGACCCACACTCTGTGTCAGTTCAGATGATGTCGATAAAGTAATCCACTCCGCACTGCGTTGAATTCCGGCATTTTCGTCGGTTTTGAGCAAGCGATGAAAAGAATCCGAGAACTTCTTGCCACTAAAATCAAAACCGTATGTGCGTTCGTTCGGCGCAGACGTCAGCGTCCGTGCATCAATAATGCCTTGCAAAAAGCTGAGCGAATTGAGTTGACTCACTGCAGCAGCAGACGGCACGCGCTTCCATGGTGCGTTATCTGCATTACGCACAAACGTCGATTCACGCGTTTTACGCATCTCGAGAATCAGTCGATTCGCGTTGGTAATAATTATCGTTGCAGTCTGATTCGATTCGTCTATCGTGCCTGCAATGGTATATTCTTGTGTTTTTGCTGTAGTCCCTACATTGGCCAACGAAGGAGTAGGGTTGGTAATCTGCTTAACCTCAGATCGAAAAGAGAAGGCGCCGCTGATTTTTGCAGTGGCTTGCGAATTCTCGATCGCAGCCAGCGCATGGGTTGAAGTGTCTGTGACGACAAACAGAGTTGCAGCCTTCACGACCACAACGAGACAGACTATTGCCAACACAATGCGTGTGCTCAGCGAATATTGCCGCATACCGCACTCCTATTTATTTTTTCATGCCATGGTTAAGCAAAATATACACTATCGTATCGCCATCGTCAATGATTAAAATTCAAATATAAGCGATATACTCTGTTACGAAAAAAGTTGTGGAGTGTATAAGAGAATCCCTTTCACGTAGGAAAAATTGTACGAAAAAGGAATCCGTCCAAGGCTCATTTTTTCAACTTCGATATTCGCTGGACCCAGTTGCGACCAAAAAAACAAGTATGTTTCTATGTTATCCACAATAATACTCAGCACCGAAACAATCATGTAAAAATATACGAAAATTGATATATTTTATGCATGAGCAGTACGAAGGTGGACGGATGGGCAGGTTGGATGAGTTTTGCAATGTATACCATGATGCAGTAAATAGGAGGGAAGAACAGATGATGCACCAAGAAAAGTATCAGAATATACCCGTGCGATGCACGATTCGGATGGTGCGCACTGAAAAGCCGGTGACGGGTGGATTTTTTGCAGCTGTGCATCATGTATAGAGTAAAAAATGATAATTCTGTGCCAAAACGCCGGTACACAGAGCACGTTGCATGTATTGTGTGCGTTCGCAGCCTAAGCACATAGTGATATGGGTGGTGGTAAGGAGATTGTGTGTATGGCGATGCCAGCAGTTCGAGGAGATTCTGAGCAATTCAAAGCGGAATGACGACGTCAACGCGGGGCTTTTTGGCAGTAGGGGCAAAAGTGGGTGCCGCGCTGGCCGACGGTGATTTTTTCGATTGCGGTGCCGCAACGCCCACAGGGCTGACCGGTGCGACTATACGCCTGGAAGTTATCTTGCTGGGTGCCTTTGGCGCCGTAGCTATCGCGATAATCACGGAGGGTGCTGCCGCCGTTTTCGATGGCTTGGCGGAGCACCGCGCGGATGGCCGCCAACAGTTCGGTTGCTTTTTTCTTCGAAAGGGTGTTCGCGGGTTTCAATGGGTGTACCGACACCCGATAGAGCGATTCGTCTGCATAAATATTGCCGATCCCGGCGATACGAGACTGATCCAGCAAGACAGTCTTGATGACCCGACTGGTGCTCTGCAGGGTCGCGTGCCAGGTGGCAGGGGTGAGCGCCGGGTCGAACGGCTCGGGGCCGTGATCGGCGTCGAGGGTGGCGAGTTCTGGCGCAGACAGCAGCCGTATGCGACCGAACTTGCGCTGGTCGATGAAGCGCACCTCGCGCCCATCGGTCAACCCAAAGGCCACCCGCTGTTGGGCATCATCCGCCTCGTCGCGGGGAAGGACAGCAAACCGACCGGTCATGCGCAA
>CANHPK010000002.1 GCA_947462525.1 Roseiflexaceae bacterium
ACCGGTTCGGGTGGCATTGCAGCAGCCGCAGAGGCCGGTGCATTCGTCATCGGCGTCGACCAGGACGAGTTTGTCACCACCTTCCAGAATGGTGCAGCACCAGGGTCAGACAAAATCATTTCGAGCGCCATGAAGCGTGTCGATCAGGCAGTGTTCTTGACCATCAAAGACGTCGTCGACGGCAAGTTCACCCCGGGCGTTTCGGTCTATGACGCATCGAACGGCGGTATCGGTTTGGCATCGTTCAACAAAGCCGACGGTTCGATCTCAGCCGAAGTCAAGGCCAAAATGGAAGAAATCCTCAAGGGCTTGTCGGACGGTTCCATCACCACCGGCGTAACCCTGAACTAGTCCTTTTGCTCACCCCGCGTGTGTACTCCACTGGAGTCACACGCGGGTTTTTTGTGTTGGTACGTCCTCGCGCAGTACCCGAACGCAGTGCATCACAACCGTTGACAGGTCGTGTACGGTATGCGACGCGGCAAATACACTCGCCGCAAAGCGGTGCGGTACGGGAGGAGTCTTGTGGAGCGTATAGAGATCAATGAGTTGATCCAACACCGCGCTGCGATAGAGGTGCCACTCATTGCGCAACACATCGGTACGCTCACGCACCGTCTCAGCGTTCGCAGCATCTCCGTACGCACGCAGGATGCCACTAAAGATGTCAAACACCGAGAGCATGTATTTGTAGCCGCCGGCAATATGGATGAACTGTATGCCACGTTCGAGATGCATTAAAGCGCCGGGCACATCGCCCAAGACGAAACAAAGCATCGCTAACCGAACATGACACTGCAATCGGTAGATGATCTGATTTGCTTCTTCGTAGTGTGAAAGCGCACGGACCAGGTCTTGCCTCGCACCGACATAATCACCTATGGCAAGATAGATTGTCCCACGCACCCGCAACGCATCGGCATACCACTCAGAAAGGCCGGCGCGCTCAAACATCGCCACACTTTCATTAACCGTGAGCAACGCATCTGTCTGTTCTCCACCAAAATTGAGCACATCCGCACGTTGCATTAACGCACGTCCATGCCATTCAGCGCTGGCAGGATGTGAGAATTGTTGTTCGGCACTGACCAAATGGAGCAACGCTTTTTGATACTGCGCATCTCCACCGTGGTGGATAAAATTGTACGTCGTGCCCACTTGCACCACACGCAGCTGTGCAACCGCAACGTGATCTTCACGGAGCATCGCAACATTGAGCGCCGCTTTGAAATGCACATGTGCAAGAGGAAATTGTCCATTGATGCCAAACAACTCTCCAAGAAAACGTTGCAACACATAAAAGCTCGTGTGCTCTTGCGGCAAATGCCGAAGGCAGCCCTCAACAAGAGCAATTGCCTTTGCTATGTGACCATGTCGCACAATGTACACACTCCAGCGCGAGAGCACCCCCGCAGCGCGTGCTGCTTGACCAACGTCGATGAGTAGCTGTGTCATTGCCAAAATGGTTGGAATATCATTCTGCAGATCGAGGTATTCATGTTGTAACGGTGTCAACGTATCGTGCGGCGCATCTGATTCAGACAATGCACGCGTCAGACGGTCCATTATGTCCCCACGACGTGAGTCAGGCACCATCGTTGCAAGCGTCTCGCGGACCGTGTGTTGTACCATCACGACATCGGTCATCCCTTGCAAGAGTGCAACGAACCCGCCTGATTGCAGGACGCGTAATGTCACAGTCAGTTCATATGTCGTCTGGTCGAAAAGATGCGCACTCATGGCATGGAGCAGGTGGATTGGGAGGTCAATGTCTAGACAGAGCAGTACTTCGAGGACTGCACGGGCAGAAGCACCAAGCAATGGGAATCCTTCAGTCGAAAGATTCCGCATATCAAACGTATCCTGCAGTGTCGATGATTGGAGCATGTTCATCGTCGAAAGACGAATATGGAGGGGATTGCCTTTCGTCTGTCCTCGAATTGCTCTGACCAAGGTGTTGCTCACTGGTGGAGCGCCAAACTCGACCGCGGCGCGTTGCACAAGAATCGCCGCAGCAGAGTCATCAGAGGTCCACGGTAGTTCGGGCAAATGCATTACGACAAAGGGGACACAGTCACTTTCACGCAGATTTGCACTCGTGGTGCAGACACACAGCAATTGTGGCAGCTCTGTGCTGAGATATCGAACCAAATGGTGTATCGTCAATTGCTCGGAATCTCGCACATTATCGATCACAATGTGTGCAGATTGATTCTGCAAGTATTGTTTGACCCGTAATGCACTTACTTGATTTTCTATGGACAACAGCTGAAGCGTCTCGCACAATGCATCATGAAACTCAGTCAGAGACCTGATTGTTCGCGCATCGAGAAAGTAAGTTGGGGCACCGCGTTCGAGTGCGAGCCGGCGCATGACTTCGACTGCTACCGCGGTCTTTCCAATACCAATCGCACCCGTAATGATGCACGATGACCGATGTCGAACATTCCTCAACAGTAGTTCAACGACACGCTCACGACCGATGACCGCCTCGTCCCAATGCTGCATGCTCAAACCATATGCTGTTAACACGGAATTCCATATGTGACGACTCACAAAACTCCGGAAGTAGCCAACCAAACTCACGGGGACGCGCATCACATTGACAAAATCAAGGAGCTCCTCGGCTGAAAGAATCGACACGTCGTAGCGGTAAATGATACGTATAAATGCTTGAAACGCAGGCACAGACAACGTTGTGTCACGCTCTGGGCGGGTTGTCATGCAATCATCGAATTGTGCTCGACTCATCGGAAAACCGTTTTTGGCGAGCGCAGCAACAATATCCACTACACCAATTTTGTGAGGCCTGAGCCGTGCAAGTACGAGCCGCATCAACGCGTTGATCCGCTTCTTGTCAAATACCATCATGGGCAATGCGTGCTGCTGATCTTTGTGTGTCATATGCGGTAGCTTACGAAGAACGTTGTATGGGTAGTTTGCATCATTATTTATCGATTATAAATCAGAATGCACGCGCGAATCCGAATGTCACCGTTCAGCCATTGCACACTTCCATTGGTAACTAAATATGCTCTCGGGCCAGACCAACACAACACCGTGTGTCACGCTCTCGGATGTGGCTTTTTTATAAAATCTATCTAATTTGGGCTTTTTGTAAAAAATTGTATACTAACAAGTACAGCACACCATTGTCCGAGCATTTTCGTCGCAAATCGACGAAACTTTTCCGTGTATTTCACTGCTGTGCGGTTACTATCAGAATATCAATTACATTAAGGCCTCAACATGAACGCCAAACTGCATAAATCTGCTCTGCTTGTGATGTTGTGTGTCATTCTCCTGGCAATTAGTATCACGATAGTGCAAGCAGGACAACGAACCAGTGTCGTTGACCGGATGCAACAAGCGCAAGGAATTGCAGCGTTAAGTGGGCAATACGAATTCCGAACAAACATTACGCAGACGAGCAACTATGCTCCATCAATAACAAACTATGGTCGACCGAGTCGCATCGACGAACTCGTGGTGACAGGCGCAATCAACGAATCGAAGCAAACGAGCAGCTTGACGGTTGCAAATCAACACGGTTTGTTGCTTGAGATTAGACACGAACAAGGGCGAACGTATTCACGCCAACCCGGCGGAACCTGGCAAGCAGGGAACAGCCTGGCGTCCGCAGGTATCATTAACAGCCTGAACTTCATGTCTGGAATTACCCATGCCACCGTCGATGCAAAAAACGAAAACAGCTACAACTTTGATTTCAACGGTGCCGCATTTGTCGACCACTTTGCACGATTACTCAAGGCCGATGCAGCACGCGGGATTTCGTACAATCAAGAATGGCATGCGATAGCACAATCTGCGACGTTCCGCAAAGCAACGGGCGATGGTGTCCTCGAAGTAGATGCCGACGGTCTCCCCAAAAGCCTACACATGGATCTGTTGATCCCTGGCGACACCAAAACAGGAGCGAGTCGTACCGCCATCCACACGACGTTTTATGCGTACGCTCGAACGGGTTTGGCGCTGCAAAAGATGCTCAATAACCCATTGCGCCTGGTCAGTCTCTGGGTGGGCAGTGATGTACCGACGGTGGGCCTTTGGATCCTACGGTTGAGCGCAGTCATTATGTTGGTTGGGCTGAGCTCCGTGATCATCGCATATCGACGGCGGTTGATGGCGCCATTGACCTTTGTCTTTATCGGAGTGCTCATCTACCAGCCCTTCAGTACGGTGCCGCGCGCGTCTGCAGCGCAACAAGCCCCCACCCCCATTGCAGGCACGCAAACCGGCAACACCACGCAAACAGCCCCACAAGTATTTAATCCCCTCGTAGCCCCCTTACTTCAACTAGGGGGCATCGTGTTGCCTTCGGCCGGAACAACAACGGTCGGTGAGAGTACAGCGGCTATCCTGCCAAATGGCCGTGCAGACTTCAGTAGTCGAGCAGCGACTGGTGAGGTCGATACCGATTCAGACCGACTGTCGGATACAGACGAACAGGCACGGCAAACCAGCATCACCAAAAGTGACACAGACAACGATGGTTTGAGCGATTACGACGAGGTGCAACTTGGTACCAACCCGCTCAGTTCCGACGCAGACAAAGACACCCTGAGCGATAGTGCAGAAATACAGCTCGGAACCAATCCCAACAGCGCGGATACGGATCTCGACGGTCTGACCGATACCGTCGAAGTACAGTTTTTTACGCAATACCCCGGCTCAGCCAATAAGTTCTACAGTAACCCAGTTGTCGCAGACACGAACGGTGATGGACTGTACGACGGTCTAGAATGCGTCGAAAAGACCGTCACCAACACGGCACGCTGTACGGACACCAACGGAGACGGCGTACCGAATTATGTGAGCTTCGACAATGACGGCGATAAAGTCCCAGACCAAGCGGACATATCGCCCAACGATGCCAGTGCAACCACGTACACAGACGCGAATCCATATGGGTTCAAAATCCTCAACACCACCAGAACCCCCAAACCACTCACCGTCGACATACAGATTCGTCCTGCCAAAGACGAACTGTTGTATGCAAACAATGCCATCTACGATTGGCCCACTGCAGACAAAGACGGCCAAGTCCAACGGGGCAAAACAACGACATTTGCCTCGAGCACGGTGTTCAATGCAACGGACGCGACCGCGAGCAACGGCGACATCAAAGTCACCGCGATGCTCGAAATCCGTATTCCCATCAGTTCCGGGCAATACGGCAACCTGCCGACCAAAGCCTGCCCCGCCGATTTGACCAATATCGTCAAGTTGAACCCTGCAGACGTAAACTCGTGTGTGGATACAAGCAAAACAAACCCATACGGCTTGAGTATCGGCTGGAGCCGTGACACGCAAGGCAACACCAAGACAAACGAAGTGACGGTAAGCAGTCCGCTGAACCCCGATTACGACACGAGCGGAACGATTGTCGCGTACTCGACCAAAATGTACTACCTGACCGGTGCACAAGCCTGGACAACGAACCACCAGGTGCGGTTGCAATGGCTCGTCTCTTCGATTCAGGACAGTTGCCCGGCTGACAAAGTCGAGTGCACCGACACCGAGCGGGTCGAGTTTAGCTCGCTCCTGCAAAGCTACTATGCTGACTGGAACCTCGTAGGCATGCAGGCAACAGAAAACCTTGGTGCCAAAGCTACCCTGATCTACGAAGACGCCACAAAAGCCGAAGTAACTGACGCCAGCAAACGCCGCTTGGCAATTACGCAACTGGCAAATGTGGTCAAAAATAGTTTTGTTGACTTGCCTTTTCTCCAGATTAATGGCACCGATACGGACAAATCACTCTCGGTTTTGTTCGACAATACGCGTAACACTGCTGCTGCTGTCGCCACGACCGCCTATGGCATCAGCAAAACTGCCACACGGGCGTCTACTTTCGAATACGACACCATGCTCCACATGGTGGCGGTCAACACAACCGAAATACCAAAAATTCTGAATGCCTCGCTCTGCCGCAAAAACGCAAAAGCCGATGCATGTGCCGAGGCAGCGACCTATCGCGCCGCATGTGAATCCAGAACCACGATCGAATGTCGCTTGGGGATGGTGATAACGACCGAAACCACCGAACGCAACGTATCGTTGTCGTTCAGTGACAACAGCCTCAACTTTCTGGATGAAGACGCTACCATTTCACGTACGACCAATGGACTGATGTATCGGGTCAAAGGCGGCCAGTGGGTGGCAGTGACTGATTCGGCAGATGTTGCGACCGAGCTGTCGCTCGTGCAGCAGCAATTTGTGCGTGGCGCTACCCCGACAGCACTAACCGAAAAAGAGTGGAACACCCTCAACCAGACCCTTCTGCTCGCAACATTGACTTCGTTCGGTACGCCAGTGGCCAAGGGCTACAAAAAATCGCAGATCTCAGGAATCCTCGCCGGTGTCACCAAAGCGCGCTTCACCACTGGCATAAAGACGTTGTGGGGTGACGAAATCACCAACACGTACACAACGTATGCAACACTCATCAATAAGCAGATTCTGCAGTTCCGTCTGGCAAGTGTAGCAGGCGCTTCAAAAATGTCAGACTCTGCGACCAACATTGGAAATAGCTTCGAGGTTGCCGTCTCTGTCATCCCTGCATTAACGGAGGCAGTAGCCGATGTGACTGCAGGCTTAGCGGACATTTCCCTAAAGAGCAAAGCCAGCATTCTCGTAGCCGCCATCGCGACATTCAACGCAGCATTTAGCCTCGGAACAACGTTTGACGCAAGCGGGACGGTAAGCCCGAAGATGCAAGCATTGTTGATAAACAGCGTGAATCTTGTTTTGGCAGTGCGCGAGACAGTCAACGCAGTCAAAGCAGTATCTGCTGCAGTGAAGGCAGCGGGCAGTCTGTCGGGCGCAATGACCAAGGCCGCCAGCACTGCGGCTACCGCGGCCAAAGCAGGAACCGCTGCGAAATTCATGAAAGTCCTCGGCCCGGTCATGATTGGGCTGGCTATTGCAGCCACCTGGGCAGTTGGGATTATCGCTGCAATCAATGCCGAGTACGGTTGGCAAAAAGGCAACGCAATCGCCGGCATGATTGGTCAGACCATTGCGATTCTGTTTGTCCTCGCACTGACGGCGATCCCGGTGGTCGGTCAAATCATTGGTGCAGTCATCGCCGTCTTGGACGCGCTTGCAGCAATCGCCTGTGCGACGTTGAGCGAAAAAGAACAACGGAGCACTGCGGGCAAATGGCTGTGTGGCGGCATCACAGGCATCCTGGCGAATTTCTTTACGCCGTATGCCTCGAACATTGTGGTGGACCCCGATGATCCTTGGTCACGCTACATGAAGGTTGATGGTGTCACCCCCCAAATCAAAAACCCGTCTGCCGGGTTCCGGGTGGGCAACAGCATGACCAATGGGTTGAAGGTAACCGATTATATTGAACGCATGCCGTTCCCCTCGACATGGATGGCATTGCCATGGTTTTGGCAGTGGAATCGTCAAGACACCCGGGACGCATCGTTCAACTATGCGCTCAGCCCCAACCAAATCAACATGAGTGGGTCGATTTCGACCGGCAACCAACGCGGGCTCTGGACGTGGAACACGCCGTGTGACACAAGCGTATCGACCTGTGAATATTATGTCGACGGCGAAAAGACGTACTCTTGGCGCAAAACGGTCACCATCAACTACGATGCACCGTTCAACGCGAGTGGGATCAACTCGGCACAGCCCGATTTGTATCTTTCGACTGCGTTCAAAGTACCGCAGCAGACGTGTTTTATCATTTTTCCATTCTTGTTCCTGCCCATCCCGTTCCCTATCTGTTATATCGAGACACACACCGGCAACCCGAAGTACATCAATATCAATGAAACATCCAAAACGAAATACGATATCTTTCCGGCAACGTTCGAAGAGTTCATTGCGTTGCGTCCTGATGCACAAGGGTATACATTTGCCTGGTCACCACTCGATGCAGTGCCAGCCTTCCCGACCTTTATCGATGCAGACAACGATGGGCTCAGTAATGCCATCGAAATCACCATGGGCAGTCGCGATAACGCATACGACAGTGATGCCGATGGGGTCGCTGATAATCGTGAAAAAGCAATCGGGACCCTTGCGGGCAATCCAGACAGTGATAATGACGGTTTGACCGATGCCCAAGAGGCACAGTTCAAAACAGACGCCATGGCTGCCGACACCGACGGTGATGGGTTGTTGGATGGCGAAGAAGTCGTCCATATGCGCAATGGTGTAGTCAGTGGTGGTTGGGAAGTTGTCTACGCAATTGTAAATGGCGTACCCAGCACAACCTGGACGGGGTCGGATCCCAACAGTGCCGACGCAGACAACGACGGCATCATTGACCTCCGTGAGAAAGTCCTCGGCTGGAGCCCTTATGCCAAAAACAGCGGCGAAATCCTGGCGGTCAACGGCGGCCTACGTGAAGCGCTCGCACCATTAATCCAAGTCGGCTTTGAACGCCAAGCGACCGGCGCATTTGTGGGCAACGGCAGCGCTGCAACGACCCTGCGTTGTATCGGCACATGCCCTGCACTCAACACGACCGAACGCCCAAGCAACCCTTTTGCAGTCTTTACCGGCGCACAAGGACTCAGTGCAGGCACAGGCAATCAGTCACTGTTTTCGACCCAATTTACCTTGTCACTCTCACTCAAACCGACCGTTGCCGCCTATCAGACACTGTTTAACCAATTCGGGCATGTGGCAGTTCTCCGGACCGCAACTGGAGCGATCCGTGTCTTGCTCGAAACAACTAACGGCGCAGTAGACTTTACAACCGCACCTATCGTCCAGCTCAACCGATGGTCACACGTGGCGGTTACCTATGGCGATTCGGCATTGGTGATCTACGTCGATGGCGTCGAAGCTGCCCGCACGAAGGTGGGTACGCTCCTGCGTGACACCGTTGTCTCGGATAGCGAATTGACCGTAGGCACGTACACCCTCAATTACGTACCAAAGTTTGTCGGTGGCATTGATGATGTCGCGGTGTATCAAATTGCATTGCGTCCGACCGAAATCGAGATGCTCAAAAACGGCACATTGCCAAACAGCAGCGACTTCGTTGTGCGGCCCGGCGATCGTGTCACCTACAGCATCAACTCGACCAACAAGCTCCTCGGTCGAAGCATGCAAGGGTTGACAACGGTAACCGGCACATCAGAGAAAAACGCTTATAGCACTGACAAAACCATTGCCATGGGTTTGGCTGCAGCGGCAACATCGTCATTCGATGGCACGTTCGCAGTCCCGGGATCCGTCAATAACGCAAGCAGCCAATCGGTATACACCAACAGTTGTGTGTTTGCGGATAATCAGCTTTGTGTCAAATTCGACGAAGTTCCAGCGAGTTATCCGTTTTCGTTTACCGATGTCTCTCCCAACGAAAGCCATTTGACCTGCGCGAGCGCGGTGGCCTGTCCACAATACACGGCGAGCGACGGGAGCTGGCGCTTCACGAGTAACACTGCGCTCAGCACTACCCCCGCCGTCGGCAACACCATCAGCTTTCAAGACATGTCGATTGCACTCTGGGTCCGTCCCGAAGGGCAATCAACTGCCGTACGTACAATCGTGCAGAGTTCCAACAGCGGCGCACCGCTGCAGGTTGCACTCGCACTCGAAAAACCCGTCTTCACGCTCGGGGGCTCGACCCTCAGCGCGCCCAACGCCTTGCCGCTCAACACATGGGCGCACCTTGCCTTTGTGTTCGAAAAACAAAAACGCAACATTTATGTGAATGGAATATTGGTTGCCTCCGAAAACAACCCGGTTGCATACCCAGGGAGCTTCGGCAGCCTGCGCATCGGGCGTGATGCAGCATCCAATTCGTTTGCCGGTAGCTTACGCGACATCCAGATTCAGAGCCGTTCACTATCAGCTCAACAGCTGCGGATGCTCGCAAATACCTGTGAAGATCCGGCCTTGATGTCGTGTCTCCCCCTTGTTGCTGCGGACGGCACCACAGACTACAGCACGTATGGTCAGACGCAGAGTGTCTCGGTGAGCGGCGCTGAGGTGAACAACTTCACATCGGCTGCGCAGTACCCGACGGGTTTTGCGACGTTGTTGACCAATCATGATTTCACCCTCATCACGAAAGTAAAAATCGCAGCCCTGACGCAGATCATCGCGCAAACAGGGACCGCGGTGAGTGGTGGCAATCAATTCAAACTCTGGGTGAACAACGGCGTGCCCACACTGACCATGGGGAGTGTCAGCGCAACCACGACGGCCCGGATGGCGGTCGGCAGTTGGTATGTCATAGCAGCGCGGGTCAGCAATGGCACGCTGGCATTGCGGCTGATTACTGCGACGGGCGAAACCTCGGGTGCACAGCGAACTGGCGATGCATTGCTCAAGGGGCAAGAACCGTTGACGTTTGGTGCGAGTGCAATGAATCTCGATGCGTTCCGTCTGTATCGCACGGCAGTTTCAGATGCAACGATCTTGGCTGTTGCACAGTATGCCCTCAACGGCCGTTTGACGGTCGGATTGAATCGCCCGCCGGTGTCCGATCAGATGGACGTGAGTGTCGATGCCCGCCCCAAAATCATCGTCCCCGATGCAAATTTCGAGCGCATGCCCGATACCTGTAGTGCAATGACTGCCGCCGTCTGTTTGCCGTTCACCTCGGCCAACTATGGATTTAACGCTTCCTATACGGCATCGGCAACTGCGACACAATCGACGTATTATGGTTCAGGCTTCGTCGCAAGTAATGCAATCGACAATAATTTAGCAACAATGAATCATACAGGCCTCGTATGGATATTCCCTGAAAACAGACCCTGGCTCGAAATAGACCTCGGCAGTGTTAAGCCAATTCACACCATACAGGTGTCAAATCGGACCGACTGTTGTTCAGAACGCTTGAACACTGCCATCGTCTATCTCGGTAATCGGAGCTTTGGCACAGAGAAAGATGCAAACAGGCTTGTTGCAAATTCGGTCGCATGGCGAAGTGTGTTTTGTAACACGGCCAGTTTGACCTGTAACGGTACCGCCCCTGTCAGCACGGTCACCTTCCCCGATGGAACGGCAGCTCGCTACGTCCGTATACAGTTACAGGGGACGAATTATCTCCACGTACGAGAAGTCGCAGTCAACGGGAAATTTTTCTCGTGTGAACAAGACGGCACCTGCCCGTCCGTCACTAACGGCGGGACCGAATTTGTATCGGGCCGCCGCATTGGGATGTCTCAAACAACGTCGAAAGCTATTTTTGAAGGTGATAAGAATTTCACCGTGATGGGGTGGTTCAGATTCAACAATCCAGCTGCCGAATCATTGATTGTCGGCGACAATGCGGACGTAACCAGTGCCTTCAATCGACTCAAAATCGGGGTCAAATCCAATCGGATGTTCATGTCGTTTGGCGGGTCATCCGAACAGCTTGGATCTGCCACAGGCACCATCACGGCAAACACCTGGCATCACCTCGCATATGTGAAAAGTGGTCGCACCACCACCATGTACTTCAACGGCATCGAAGTAGCGAATGCCACTGCTAGCGGGACAGCGAACCTGACCGGGGTACGGCAGGTGACCATCGGCGCAACCAACACGGGCGAAGCGAATCTCAATGGTCTGATGCGGAACTTCGAGATTCACACCGCAGCGCTGACCCCGACCCAAATCACCACCGTTGCAGAATCGCCCATTTATGAGTTGCGCTTCGCACTCGACGAACCAGCATTAAGCACCACCTTCGGCGAAACGTCGTCGGCTGTGGTTGCCTTGACCTGCGGTGCTGCCTGCCCGATGAGCGGTGTGCCGGGCCGCGATGCGACCGCACTTCGTTTCGATGGCACACAGAACCTCGCACCCAAGTCCGCCGAAACGACGCAGATGATGTCGTACCTCGCCCCACGGGCATCTGTGCCATGGTCGATGTCCCTTCCCGTCGATTCGCTGTCGTACACCGTTGGCTTGTGGGTCAAACCGACCACATACAACAGCTGGCTGATCGGGAATGCGTCAACGCTCCAGCCACTGCGGCTCGGGATCAATGCAACCGGTGCCGTGACGTTCGAACGGGCGAAGGAATGCTGGTCACTCGAAAATCTCTGGTGGTTCAATGCATATGTATACAGGTCATGCTACTCAGCGACACCGTTGGTAACTGCTGCAACACTGCCCATCAATACGTGGTCACACGTTGTGGTGTCGGTGGTGAACGGGAACGAAATGATCTCGGTGAACGGCATCGCAACGACACGGAGCAATGCGGAAGCGGCGAGCTACCCTCGCGCTGCAGTGACACAAACAGCGCTGTCATTCGGTGAAAACTTCGTGGGAGAGCTCGATGAGATCACGATTTCTTCTGTCCCCACCACGTCAGGAAGCGCCGCAACGGGATTGACCAAGCAATCCCCGAGCTGGAATTTGCGCTTCGAAGAGACACTGAATTCGCAACAAATCACCGTCGCAAACGGAATCACCAAAACGGAACAGATCGACTCTGTCGCACTCCCTGATGGCACCTATGGACGGAGTGGTATTCAACGATACCTGTACGCTGCAAGCTGCAACATCCCAGAGATTCCTGGTGCCCAATGCCCCATCGGCGACACCCGAGGTATGGCAGGAGTAGCTGATACCTTCAACGGGCGCAATACGCTGATGACCGTGTCAAATGGTCTCGGCATCACTCAAGATATAGCTGCCGGCGGTACCTTCCAACTCATGATCAAGCCGGAGCAATTGACCGGGACGCAGACGATTCTGTCATATGGGAACGCAACCGGCACCGATACATGGCGCGTGCAGATTGTCGATGGCAAAGTACGCTTTGCGTTGGGAACACGGACGTTTACTGCCAGCAACAAACTCGCACCAGCATGGAATCATGTTGCGTTTAGTTTTTCTACTGGTGCAGGGTCCAAAGCAACGCTCTATCAAAACGGGAACGAAGATGCCGCGATGGTTTCTTCAGCCAGTGGTGACATCGCTTCTCTGGGCGCAAACAGTGCATACAAGTTCCGCATCGGCGGCAAAATACTGAATGGGGCGTTCAGCGAGATGTTCCGTGGGGGGATTGACGATATCACCCTCACCCCAAGCAAAATCCCGAACCCCAAAGCATTCCGCATTGCACGTAGTCAGTTTTCGCAGTCCTTTGCCAAAGCGAACCTCGGCTCAATGACGATTGATGCTGAGGTACCGACCATCAAGATTACCAACCCCCTGTATGTGTCACGGCTACCACAACAGTTCATCGTCGAAACGAATGACAGCAGTTCATACATCAGCAGAGTTACTGCGGGTATCACCAGTACGCTCAGTGCGACTGGGGCGATTGTGACCGCAACAACTGCTGCGATTGCTGCACCAGTCTGTGCAGACGCTGCTGCGGGCAAATCGTATTGTCCGACGTTCGAAGTTTCGCAGTCCCCCACGCGACCCGTCGAAGGGAAGTACGGCATCATTTTCAATGCATATGATGCCGTCAACAACCGTGCCTACGGTCAATCGATGATACTGGTCGATACAACGGCACCACGCAGCGGCAGCGTTTCGTTGATCCGACCAACCGGTACCTACACCACAACCCGTGAAGCAAACGCCCCATATCACAGCATTCTGGTCAACATCGCAGCATCGGACCCCAGCCTGACCAATGCAGGCGGTATGCCAGGGAGCGGTGTGGCAGCGGTATATGTAAACATTAAAGACAACAGCGGTCGCACCATCAACACCATGCCTATTCCGGCAACGAAGCGCGGTGGCGTATGGCGCGCACGCATGGAGCTCCCCTTTGCGAACCCATCGGGGTACTATCAGTTGGGGGTGATTGCGCGTGATGCCGTTGGCAATCAGAGTGCAGAGATTACCATTGCGGATGCAGCGAACCCGATTCATGTCGACGGGAGCGCCCCGCGCGACACCGTTGCGTTCCCATCACCCTACGATGCGAACCAATATTTTGTGGGCAACGAGCCGTTATCTGGACGGATTTCGGACTTTACCGACGGGCGTGCACCGCTTGCTGAGGGCATGCGCATCCGCGTCGATTTCAATGCCCCAGATGGCACGAAAGCGTTCGACAACCGTGCCGATAACCGCTACAACATCAACTGTGCCACATGCCCAATCATCGGGGTAGACTCGACCGATACCACCCGACGCGTCGCGCGTTTCAATATCGACGCTCCATCGCAGCATCTCATCATCACCAACGGGGCGACGGTGTTGACTGGGACGTTCAGTATCGTCATAAACGCCAAGATAACCAACAATGGTACCTTGGTGAGCTCTGGTATTGCGAGTAACCCGCGCTTCAGGCTTCGCGCTGAACGGGCCGGAACCTCGTACCGGGTAGTCGCACAACGCGGGACAACAAGCGTGGCAACGCCGAATACGTTACGTGCAAATACGTGGTACACGTTCATTTACAACGAGTTCCGCAACGGGACCGTCCCCACGATGACCCTCTGGTATGGCACTGACCTGCGTGCAATGCAGAGTACGCCAACAACGTCATCGATTACCAAACCGATTGGATCAGCCGGCAACACGCCGGTCATGAGTGACCTCACGTTAGGTGCAATGCAATCGTCTGCGCTCACTGCTGTGCGGGAAGATTTCTTTCGCGGCAGCCTCGATGATTTCATCCTTTCATCTACAATCATCAGCCCACGAGACCTGCTCGGGCCGAGTGTGAGTACGGGCAGCGCGGCCACCCTCCATCAAACCAGACTTGCCATCGAAGAAGATGCCGTCACCCAGACAGATGGTCTGGCCGATTTGGCAGAATTCTATCAACCGATGAACCAGACCAGTCTGCCGATGGTGGACAGTTTGAACGGCGTTCGGAGTTCGCGTTGTATTGCCGGGTTCACCGTAGACACGAGCACTTGTTCGGCGGTAAACCCTGGCTTCAGCAGTAATGCGTTGACTGCAGCGGTTGCAACTGACGGTGTGCAAAGTGGGTATGTGCTCACGACCACCGCGACGACCCAAAAGACCATCGCAACCCGCATAAAGCTGAACGCAGATGCGCAATCTGGGCTCCTTTGGTGGCTACAACCGGACGCAACGTCTGATTCGTTGGCGTTCCAAGTCACCTACGACCGTACGCTCCAGAAACTAGGCTTTGTGCTCAATGACCGAGACGCTGCGTACGTTCGTACCACACACACCGCAGTCACCCTCAATGATGATGCATGGCACACCGTCATGCTCACCACGGTGGGCACCACGGTCGGCGAGGACATAACCATCTTTGTGGACGGTGTCCAAATCCTCAAGACGGCAGTCCCTGGTCATTGGAACGGTGCTACTCTCGGTACCGGAGCACTGACAGGAGTAACAGGATATACCAATCGCGGGAGCATCAGCCAGGCTGCAACCGGGGGCATGGTCGATGATCTCGCGGTCTTCGCTCAAGCACTCACCGCTGCCAACATGGTCGCGTATAGCTTTGGTTACAGCACTGTTTTGCATGTGCCGCTGGATGACGCCAACATCGTTGCAGGTGCGCAGATTATCGACGCCTCGCCATACGGCCATGCAGGGGTCGTCCGCAGTAGCGGTGCCCTGCGCACCGTGATTGGCACCGTTGGGACCGCAGCATTGAACGCTGCAGCAACCGATCGTGTCGAAGTCATTGACGCCAATGGGGTGAGTTTCGCGGCACCGGATGGTGCTTGGAGCATGTCCGCATGGGTCAAACCGTCTATCAGCAACCAAACAGCTGCGATCGTGACAGGTACCAACCAAGGGTACCGCTATCGTCTGTCTACCAACGCTGGTAAACCACGGTTCGAGATGTCGGGCATTGATGTGCAATCAAACGTCGCTCTCTCGAGCACCGTTGCAAGTAACATCGTTGTGTCGAGTGACGGTACCAATGTCTCGTTGATTGTGGATGGCATCGTCCAAGCGAGTGCCGCTGCGACTGCAAGCGGGCCGAGTATCCCCACCAGTCCCGAAGAAACACTCGCGTTTGCAACCAGTGTGCAATCGAGTAACGACACGAGCAGTGGTGTGTATCCTGCGACAGCCGCCCTCGATGGCGATGTATCGACCTATACCCTTACCCAAACCGAAGCGTACCCCTACTGGCAAGCAAGTCGCATTGGGCTGGCCGAACCAAAGGTAGTCTTCGACCGCTTTATTCTGCGCAACAGTGGTGTTGCCCGCTTGCCACTGCAGAATTTCTATGTATTCGTGATGGATTCAGCTCCGTCAATCGCGAGCGACGGCAGTATTGCTACCCTCAAGCAAACAGCAGTTTGGTACACCTATTTCTCAGGCACAGTATCTGACCGTGTTGTCATTAACCTGCCGCCCGGCATAGCAGGCACTACCATTCGTATCGTTGCCGACAATCCAAATGCCGCACTCGCAATAGGTGAGTTTACTGCGGTGCGCCTCCCACGGGTCGTCGTCGGTAATGGATTCGTCGGTGTCGTTGATGACGTTCGTGTCTACCGTCGTGCACTCAACAGCCAAGATTTGGCACGGATCCGTGCAATGGCTTGGCGAACAAGTACCCTCGAACCACAGCTCGATGGGTATGTGTGGAAGCAACGCCAATCAGAAGGAATTGAAGCAACAGTCAGTTTGCAGAGTATGAGCCAAGATACCAATGGCAACTCGCAGCTCTCGCAAGGTGAAAAACCCCTCTGGACCGGCAACGTTGACACGCTCGCTCCCCGTGTCGCACAGACACGCAGTGATCGTGCGCTATCGGTCACGATCGACGACCGCAATCTCGACATCAGTCAAGTCACCCTGCCTTGTGGTGACGCAGACATACAATCACTGCAACGCCCCAATTCACTCTGGTTTTTGCAACATATGAGCGTCTTGGATGGGACATATAGCACACCGACTAAGCTCGAAGCAACATGTCCGATTACCGCAGGACCAGAATTCATCCAAACCACCACACAGGTCGTGTCGCCGACGACCGTGTTGGCGTACGGAGCCCGCTTTGCCTATCTCGGTGGCGTCAACACACTGTCCGTGCTTGATGTTCGCGCCGGTATTCCACTTGTCCAGTCGAGCATACCGGTGCGCGGTAGTGTCCAATTGATGACGATAAACCGCAGCAAAACGCTCGCATACGTCCTCGGCACGACGGGTACGCAATCGTTCCTTTCTATCCTCGATCTCGCCTCGAACCCACTCGCTCCAACGGTTGTCGGATTGCTGCAACTCGATTTGCCAGCAGGAATCACCTACACCGCAATGGGCGTGTCGACGAACGCAGATGGCGATGCATACGTCCTCTTGATGGACTCCGCAACGCCACAAAACATCTCATCGATCAACGTGTCCGATGCACGTTCGCCGATCCGTGGTGCAATAACGAGCATCACGGCCGGTGGCGTGTACGACTTGGCGGTCTCGGCCGATATCGTCGCGACTGCAGCAGGAGAGTCTGGTGTCGTCCTGTATCGTATCAGCGATAGCGGTGGATTAACGGCAATTGATCGTATTGCAACGCCAGGATACCCACACAAAGTATTCTTCCACGCGAATGATCTGTTTGTCATTGATGATGATGAAGATTACACAGGAACAATCGAACCGAGCACCGCAAACACGCTCCGAGTATATCCAATTATTGCGAGCATAACAGACGGTGAATCCACGTTGGTTGCGCCAATTGTCCAGCGAAGCGAATACAATCACACGACGCCGATTGACGATGATACGCTCGCGTTTTATCGGATGTACGATATCGAGCAGTATCACGACAACGAGATTCTCGTGCTCAGCACGAATCTCGACCCCACCACGCATCAACGCGTTTCGCTTATCGATACCGCGCCTGCAACTGCACGGCTATTGAGCGACACACGAATCGCATCGACCGTTCCCGTTGCACTCGCATCGAACACGCAAAAACTCATCACGATGACCAGGCAGGGAACCGTCCAACGGCTCGATGGCTTGCAGGTCAACGACACTCGCCAAGACACGACTGCCTGCGACCAGCGGAACAACTGCACAACCGTCACGTCCAATATCACCAATACGTTGGTTCTCGGCCAAAATCCTCCTTTGCAGTCGAGTATTCGTATTCTGAATCAATCGAACGTGTATGATGCGACATCTCAGACAATCCATCTCAGTGCAGAAGCACCGCTGGGAATAGATTCGATAGTCCTGAAGGCTAATAACCGGATTGTGCAAACAATACCAGTCTCACCAACACTCACCACCTACGAATCGCTGGTGACGCTGGCGTTGCCGAGTGGTATCTACACGATGACCGCAGAGTTGACTGATTCGCAACTCGTCACGACGCAGAGCACGGTACTGAACACTGCAGTTGATGCCACCGCACCTTCTATAGGCGTCATCGATAGTGTGATTGGCGCTTCGCAATACATCAACGACATGTTTGTCATCCAAATGGTGATTACCGATGACGTCGGTATTGAGCAACTGCAGATCATCAACACACTAACGAACGCGCCCATTCCGTTTTCTGCGACACAACGAGCATACGACCCGACCTGCAGATGTGTCATCACCGACATCAGGACCGCATATAACCGACGTGCGTCCGATGCAACCGGATTACCGCTCCGTATGACTGCAATCGATCGCGCCGGGCGATCGACGGTACTCGCGACCACCATTTTGTTTGACTCGACGCCGCCGAGCGTTCTCAATCCCGTGCTGAATGCCAAAATCGCAGGGACGACGACGGCACTGGCTGCAGAGTATGTCCTTACCAGCAACCCGCCGACGGATCTCGCCGTCGCGTGGTCACGCATCACCGACATCTCGAACATCGTGCTGAATCAGGTCGAATACACGGTACAGACCATCACTGGGACACGCCAATACACCAACACTATTCCTGTCAGTGGGCTTTCTGTGCCTGCCGGGAGTACCGCAATCACGAACACCAGTGAAGCCAGCAAAATGACCTTTGCCATGCGCCATCGGGACGTATTAGGCAACGAAGGGGTAACTCAACTTCCATCGATATACGTAGACACCCCATTGACCCCGGACTACACAATCGTCGAATCGACGGCGCCGGTGTATCGTGGATTTTTGGGCAATGGATGTGCAACGCTCGGCGAAGATCGTCGTGCCAGCAATCGGGACATCCAACGGTTCGCCATGACTTGGGACACACAAGCGATCCGCTTGAATTACCAAGGTGCAGACTGGGAATACGATGGTGACCTGTTTGTCTATCTCGACACCAAGGTAGGCGGGACAGTGAGCAGTTACCGCCCTAGCTCGTACACCAAAACTATCACCGATAGCGTCGCGTTGGGAGAATCGTATATCACCCTCCCAGTGAATACTGCAGCGCGCACCATTGCATCAGGATCGACCCTTGCGTCGTATATCAACACCTTCCAGACGGGGTTAGCAGCAAGTCAGCGAGGGGTGCGTGCCAACAGCCCGCAAGGCTCGGATTATGTCATCCATGTACAAAATCGCACCGTCGCCCAAATCCTGCGATGGGACGAGACAGCACGGAGCTGGATGAATGACGGAGCGGCACCGACATACCAATTCGTCGATGAATTGGGGATCAAACAAACCGATTTGCGCGTCGCATTTGGACAAATCGGATACACGACTGGTAATCCATTCGGAGTGATAGCGTATGCGACCGCACCGCAAGGATTTTTGCCTTGGGCAACATTCCCGAGTACGAACCCGATACGGACCGACCAAGGGTCTGATTTGATAGCCATCACTCCCATGATCAACGGATACGGGTGGAGTGCCCTCAACAGTGGCGTTTGTCCAAACACGACGGTAAACAGCCCAGACACGACGCGTATCAACGCGACGCTACGGAGCACCCCAGGGGGGAGTTACCAGCGAGCAATTGCAGACACATATGCAAACACCGAACCAGATGCAATTGTGCAAATCATCGAAGAAACAGCACAAATCTGTTCCCTTGTGCCGACGAATGGATGGTGTAAACGTGTCGAAGAATATGCACAAACCAACAGCACCGGATCTGCTCTGTTGGATGAGCTGTCGAGTGGGTTATTGACCGAGCAAGCGCCGGTTGTTGGCGATGGCTCCGTCGTGACCTATACGCTCAGCCTGTCAAACCCAACCAATACCCGGTCTCGTACCATGTACGCAATTGTCCAAACATATGGTGGCATTTGGTTGACCGATGGCAATACCAGCGGCTCTGCGCCAATGGCAATCATTGGTGGTGGGACATATGACTATCACAGCATCAGTGATCCAACCCTGCGTGACTATCACCTCATCAGAATCAATCCGATTGCTGCGAATACGAGTTCGACACTCTCGTTCCGCGGCAGCATCGACCCCAATAAGGCGCAGTCGTCAAGCAGTGATCGTACCAAAACAACAACCATCGCAAAGGTTGAGGTTCGCATAACCGACGAAGCGACAGCGACGGCAATAAATCGCGCCCGAACGCTCGAGTGGCTCAACGCGGCCGTCGCCATCGATACCGAAGCACCATCTACATTTGCGCCAGATGTCCAGACGAGTGTGCGCCGCGGTACGACCCGGTTCACAGGCACAGTCAAAGACATCTCTGCCATCCCATTGGTCGAGTTGCAATACACAACCAACCTTCGTACCACACCAACACAAATCCAGTGTGGTGCAGCAGTTGGTAGCCGCTGGACCTGTCCTGTCATCCTCGCAGCCGGGGTCACGAACGTTTCGTACCGTCTGCGTGCAAGTGATGCATACGGCCAGCAGAGCGATTGGACTGCCTGGTATGGATCGACGGTCGATGAACAGGCGCCGTCGTTCAATTTCGATGCCCAAACAGACGCGATGGTAAATGCTGCATATGTCGGCGGCACCACCATTGCCATCAATGGATTTATTACAGACACGCTCAGTACCGCAACAGTTCGCGTATGCGACGAAAGTCTCGGTACGTGTGCTGATGCAACAAGCGCAACAATCACGCAGTCGACACTTCCTCCGATTGTTGCAGCAGCAAATCCGGATCGAGTTGTCGACGCAGCTCCTTGTTCAACGACAGACTTCAACGAATACGACACTATGGAGCTTACACAAGCAAGTGCCGGTAGCACCGACCGCATCGCCAGCCTGAGTGTCGCGGTCAATGCAACCAGTACAGCTGCGGACACGCTCAATCTATGGCTGCAGTCACCGTCTGGCTCGATTGTCCCACTGCTCACATCGCGTCGTTCAGCGGGTACCAACCTGCGTGCGGTGTTCGGTGATGAATATACTGCCACAACGGACATCTTGACTGGCACAATCGATATGACGTCAGACCCCATCACCGTCCATCCCGATGGTCAGCTCAGTACGTTGATTGGAGAACCCGTCAACGGCACATGGAACTTGATTGCCTGTGACCAAGTCGGCGACAGTACGCAGTCCACCGTCGCTGATTGGGCCATTTCGTTCACACCGGCTGCGCCATTGACGAGCACCAACGCACCATGGAACTACATACTCCAAAAGACGACCAACATTGACAATGCACTCCGCGTGCTCAATATTCGCGGCATCGATGCATCCAGCAACTCCACTACGACTCGTACCATTGCGCTGCGAATCGACACCCGTGCACCAAGTCTGATGGTGTCACAACGCGCGACCACTATCCTCAAGGGGACAAATGCAATCTTGTTTGATGGAACCGTCAACGAAGGGGGAACGCTACGTTCACTCACCGCAAACATCTATGACGCGACAAGTCTGGTGGCATCAGAACTCATACCGATGGTAGAAGATGAAAGTACGGAACTTGACCGCCTTGCATTCTTGCATGGCAAAGCCATTCGAACCGCATCGTGGGAACTGCCGTTTGATACGACTTCCCTCAGCACCGGTACATTCAAGGTCCAGTTCATTGCCATCGATGTGGCAGGCAACCAGACAACGAGTGACGCATTTACGGTCCTCATCCCAGCGGTGAGTATCCCTGAACTGCGCTCCATCCAGCTCCCTGCCAGCGGCTCTAGCTCAGCGCTCGAAATCACCGCAGATGTTTCGACGGGTAGTGGACCGACCACCATACAAACTACCATCGACATCGATGGGATAGCGACTGCGCCAATTACTGACACCACACTCCTCGTCTGGGATGCAGCCGGACAAGCCGATACCCAAAGTCAAACTGCGATAACGACAACGCTCCAAAACACGCTGTTTGCGCAACTCGAACTCAACGACCATATTGCTGCGGCACTCGATACAAACGGCACATTGACGACCTGGGACCTCGGTACAGACGCCATAGGACTCGCTGAACCGTTGAACAACATCGTTCAATTTGCTCTCGGTGACTCGGATAATCAACGGCTCTTGACACTCAATACAACCGGTGTCATCACCAGTTACACAGCACTGGGGAAGCAAACGATAGCATTGGGGGCACCCGCGGTGTCGGTAGCCGCCGGGACCTTCCACTCACTCGCATTGACAGCGAATGGTGATGTCTATGGCTGGGGATCGAATACGAACAATGCCCTCATCACCGGGGATCCTGACGTGCCGATCACGTTGCCCGTACGAACGGGGTTCACTGATGTGACGCAAATCGCTGCTGGATTGAACTTCAGTATGGCATTGCGGAGCGACGGCCAAGTCCATGCATGGGGAGATAACACCATTGGTCAATCCACGGTCCCACCCGCTGCACGCGCAGACGTTATTCAGATTGCGGCAGGAGATAGCCATGCACTCGCACTGCGTGCCGATGGAACGGTCGTCGCCTGGGGCAGTAATTCTGTAGGTCAAACAACCATACCCGACGGAGCCGTAGACGTCCTCTACATTGCAGCAAATGCAAAGAGTAGTGCAGCGGTCACACGCAGCGGGCAAATCTATGTGTGGGGCCAAACCACAGTGGATGCAAATTGCTGCACCGGAGCCACCACCGTCGCATTGAGCACCACACGCACACTCACCAATGGCGTGCGTGCGACCCGGCAACAGAACCGCTCACTGCCTGCGAGCATCTCCCCAGTGGCGCTGCAGTTCCGCTTTAGCGGCCTCGTCCATGGGCGACGCTACCGATACACCGTGCTTGTGAGCAATGCGTCCGGTTCACGTATTTACACGGGTCTATACACTTCTGTTCAACCATTCAATCGACTCTTCCTCCCGCAGATTTTTGTCGATAGCGGTGCGACCTCATCGTCTACCCCGAGTGGGAAATAAGGAGCACCGCTATGAAGAAATCATCGCTTTTTTCTCACATCATCCTTGTCCTGACACTCTGTGCGAGCACCTTGCTACGCCCAGCACCAGTCGCGGCTGCTCCCGCAGGGAGCACCGGTGCCCAACTGGCGAACGACAGGAGCGGCAGGCTGGCGATGCCCGCGGTCGGATTGTGGTTCAATGCATCCGGAGGCCAATTAGCCGACGGATCTGACGGGATGCGCTTTGTGTTCCATTGCGCCGAAGGCAACGGCGAGCAAGTATGGTTCACCAACGCAGTCAACTATTTCAACGGTGCATGTTCAGCCACAGGTTTGAACGTCAAAATCGGCGGCACAAACGTAGGTTCACGAGGAATCAACTGGACGTCCAAGACTATTCGGGTCATCAATGGTTCTGCATCTCTTACCGAGTCCGGATCCGGCAGTGGGTATGCGATTATCGATTACACCGCTACCGTTGGGGGTTATACA
>CANHPK010000003.1 GCA_947462525.1 Roseiflexaceae bacterium
GGACTACGCCGGTGCGGTGGCGTTGATTACCGCACGCATGCAGAGTCATCCGATGTATGCCCGTTTTGGGGTGTACGAAGAAGAACTCGGCCGCTTCAATCAACGCATCGATGGCGCATCGATGAAGCGCATGCGCATGCATAGCAACGACATGGTCAACTCGAGCCCAGCCACACTCAGGAAGTATCGGATGATGCTGGAGCTCCTCCACAAAAAAAACGGCAGACCAGAAGACATTGCCCTGATCGAGGAGCAGATTCGCACCCTCGAAGCGAAGTTCGCCGCCGAATAACACACCCAAAAAGCAAGCGGGCCGCAGTTCTGATGAACTGCGGCCCGCTTTATTTATCTGTTAGTCGATGCACAAGGCTGCACCACCGATGATGCCGACGACATCACCGAGAGCAGCTGCTTTGAGCTGTGTCGCTTTGCCGAGCACGCGGTATGCCATGATGTCGCGCAATGGGCCGAACAAAAAATCACCTGCGCCGGTTAATCCACCGCCCAACACCACAATCCCCGGGTTGATGAGATTGCAGGCAGACGAAATACCGATGCCCATCCACCCCACTGCGTGCTCCCAGATGCGCATAGCAGTCGGATCACCCGCGCGGGCAGCTGCGACGACATCGCGGGCGCTGATACTGGCGGGATCGCGGTCTCGTAACGCAGCAGGGATATCTGCGCGGGCATCACGTGCAATCGACAAGCCCGACGACAACGACTCGAGGCATCCGTTGCCGCCGCAGGCACAGGCAGGACCGTCGGGCTTGAGGATCATGTGCCCCACTTCGCCGGCCCAGGCGTGCTCGCCACGATGGAGTCTGCCGTTGATGATGACGCCGCCGCCGATACCGGTACTGACCGTCAGGTAGAGCATATGTGTGCACCCATACCCGGCGCCGAAGCGGTACTCGGCGAGTGCTGCGGCATCGGCATCGTTTGCGATGCGTGATGGAACGCCGAACGCCGCCTCGCAGGTCTGAGCCAACGGGTACGACTCCCAGCCGGGGATGTGCATCGACAGGCGCACCGTGCGCCCATCTGCCTCGACTGGCCCTCCGAACGAGACGCCCACCGCAGTAATGGGAGCGTCGTGCTGCGCACACAATTGTTGCCCGAGTTCGATCATGCGCTGCATACCCGTCGCTGCCCCGCCCGCGGGCGTGGGCGCGCGGAGTGATGCCAATACCGCGCCCGAGTCGCTGTCGACAATCCCAGCGGCAAGTTTGGTTCCACCAAAATCGAACCCCAGGATTGCACTCATAGGGCGCGGATCCGATTGGCCAGATTGACTGCGAGCGCATGACAGAGGGCAATGTGTACGTCTTCGACCTCGGGCATAAACGAGCTCGGCGCCACAAAGGCAACGTCGGCTTGGCTCGCTAATTTGCCCCCACCGAAGCCACTCATCCCGACGGTTGTGCCGCCGTGTGCCTTGACCCAGGTGCATGCATTGAGCACATTGGGTGAATTGCCGCTGCCCGAAATGGCCACCAAGGTGTCGCCCGGTCGAAAGAACATGGGCAGTTGTTCGACAAAAACCTGGTCATAGGCGGTGTCGTTGCCCCATGCAGTCACCAATGGCATGTTGTCCGTCAGGGCTACAGCGCGGAAACGGCGCTTGTCGGGCACGACGGTCCATTTGCCCAGATCACACACCAGGTGTGACGCGCTGGCAGCCGAACCGCCGTTGCCGCAGACAATCACGGTATTGTCGCGTTGGTATGTCTGCCAGAGGACCTCGAGGACTGCCTCGGCCTGTGCGTCTGAGACGTTGCCCAACACGGTAGCTAATTGTCGAAAATACTGCTGCATCATTGCCGCTGCACTCCTATGCCAGAAAACGATATTTAAACAACGCCCAGATGGCCCAGAAGCCCTGCGAAGGCTTCATTTTTTTGCCCTCTTCGTAGGTACGGCCAATATAACTGACCGGCACTTCGTAGATGCGGTGCTTGCGCAGAAGGATTTTGGCGGTAATCTCGGGCTCGATACGGAAGTCGTTGCTCTCGAGTGGGATGTTCTTGATGATATCGGCACGGAATGCTTTGTAACATGTCTCCATGTCAGAAATCCAACAGTTAAACAAGAAGTTGGTCAAAAACGTCAACATCTTGTTCCCTAAGGCATTCCAGAAGTACATCCCAGTATGGTTGCCCATGAATCGTGACCCAAAGACGACATCCACTTTGCCATCGACAATCGGGTTAATGACTTGGTAGTAATCGTTGGGGTCGTATTCGAGATCCGCATCTTGGACGATGATAATGTCGCCACTCGCATGTGCAAACCCCGTACGGACAGCCGCCCCTTTGCCACTGTTGCGCAGGTGACGGACCACGCGGAGGGTCGGGTCCTTGCGTTGTTCTTCGGCCAATACCTGCGCGGTATTGTCGCTCGAACAGTCGTCGACCACAATGATTTCTTTATCGAATCGGACTGCACGGACGCGCTCGAGTATCAATGGGAGCGAATCGGCTTCGTTATAGCACGGCATAATCACAGACAGAACCATAGCAACCTCTCGAACAAGACAGTGCCCTACCCGTTGGCACCCTGCGTTTTGGATTAGCCAATCATGTTTTGGATTGTCCGAGAAATGCCCGGGAAGGCCGCGCTAAAGCGCGCCAACAGTGCACCGCTGCCGGGCACAATGACCTCGCCCATGGTGCGCCGTTGCATCGCACGGATGACCGCCCCGGCCACCTGATCACTAGTGCAGTTGCTCAGTGTCGCGGCTTTGGGGTACTTTTCGTTCGGTGCATGCGTCTGGAATCCCGTCTGCGCCACGCCGGGGCAGATAATCGTGCAGGCCACGCCGGTCCCACTGAGCTCTTGTTGGAGCGTCCTGCCGATGGCCACCAATGCAAATTTGCTGGCGCAGTAGTAGGCCATGTTACGCACCGCAACGAGCCCAGCCATCGATGCCATCATGATGATTTGACCATGTCCGCGCGCAATCATACCCGGCAAAAACGCCCGCGTGCAACGCACCGCGCCATAGACGTTGACGTCCATGATGCGTTGTAGGTCAACCAACGGTGCGTCGACGAGGGTGTCGAGCAATCCAAAGCCGGCGTTGTTGATCACGGTGTCGACCGTCCCGAATGCGTTGGCGGCCGCGACGAGGGTGTCGATGTCGCTGTCACTGGTCACATCGGCGGTGACTGCTAGGGCATGCGACGAACCACCCAGTTCGGCGACCAGCGCCTGTAGCTTGTCGGTTGATCGTGCCGCAAGAACGACCTTGGCACCCTGGGCGACGGCTTTGCGGGCGATATCCGCCCCAAAACCACTCGAGGCGCCGGTGATGACTACGACTCGGTTCGTAAGCGACATAGAATGCCTACTCATCTCTATGCGGGCACGCCGCAACCACAACGGTTTGGTACGTCTGCTACAGATTATAATATAGGTTACGAACGGGTGTGGGACGAACGATGCGCGCAGACTTCCGCTGTGCATCTGTCCGTCACGGAAGGAATTGGTCGAGACTGCGGCACCTTCCACGCCCTCTTCCCCCGACCCGGCAAACTTACAGTACTATATGGGTGTACTTCTGTAATCTGCGAGGAACGAACATGAACCGTACCGTTATCAAAACCGACAAAGCCGCACCTGCAATTGGGCCCTACTCACAAGCCATTTTGACCGACACGATGCTGTATTGTTCGGGCCAGATCCCGCTCAATGCCCAAGGGGTGATGGTCGAAGGTGATGTCACTGCGCAGACCATTCAGGTCTTCGAAAACATCACTGCCGTCCTCGCTGCAGCCGGCTCGTCGTTCGAAAAAGTCGTCAAAGTGACGGTCTTTTTGGCAGATATGAACGACTTCGCTGCCATGAACGCGGTGTATGGCCAGCACTTCACGGTCAACCCACCAGCACGTTCGACGGTCCAGGTCGCCCGATTGCCCCGTGATGCCAAAGTCGAAATCGAAATCACCGCCCTGCGCTAACCCGCAGTTGGTAATGATTTGGTAACACCGTTGTGCCATGCTTGCCTTTTCGCAGAGACGAGAGGTACGTATGGCACAACGCATCTGGCAGCTCGGATTGGTGGCTATTGTGATGCTCTGTATGTTGCTTGTGGCAGGCCAACAGAGCAACGATTCTGGCGAAATCTTGTTCCCCGCCAGTGCCGGCGACAGTGTCTATATCCGCACCCGCGACGGCACACGGATCATCATCGACGCGGGGAACGATGCACCCACGCTGTTGAGCCTGTTGGCACACCACCAACCCCTGTTTGCCACCGGAGTGGCTGATATTCTCATCCTCACACACCCCGGGGTCGCTTGGCAGGGTGGGCGTGCTGCACTCATCCAGCGCGGAGTGCGCGAGGTATGGGTTTTGGAGGCACTGCGTGACGAAATGGCTGAAGCCTGTGGCCAACCCCTGTACCAGTGTCGGATTGTGGCGCACGGGACAACGTTTTCGCATGATGGTCTGACACTGCGTATCATCGATGCCCACGCAATCCGCATCGATTGGGCGGGTGGAGCGGTACTGGTGGCACACAGCGCCGATGTGTTGCCCGACAGTGGGGACTGGCCAACAGACGGGATCCGTGTCGTCTCGATGCCATGGGCGATGCCGCCACCGCGTGAACTCTTGGCCCGCATCGCGCCCACACATATCATCTATCGCAGCGGGCAACGACGTGATGCACCGGCACGCTTGAGTTATGCCCAGCGGCGCGTCGGCGGCGAACACCTGCTCCACCGCGACATCGACGGCACCATCAAAATACACCTTGCCGACCCGGCCCAGGTCTGGCGCGAAACGACGGAGTGACTGTGAGCAACACCACCCTTTTCTATGTATCGATGCTGATCTGCATCCCCATGCTGGCTGTGGCCGTGTGGGGCTGGCGGCGATGGTGGCGTGACGACACGGCGACAACAATGGGTCGGTTCCTCAAAAACAGCAGTATCCCGATAGCAGCCAATATCTTTGGCAAAGTACTCGATTTGGGGTTTGCAGCGGTGACATTGCGTGCCCTGGGGCCCGAGGCAAGCGGCGCGTGGAGCTTTGTCGCACTCATTACCAGCATGTACCTGGTGACCATTGTGAACTGGGGGCTGAACGACTTGGCAGTCCGTGAAGCAGCCGTCAACCCCGACGCAGCCCAGCATGTCTTTGGTGTCGGCGTCACCATGCGTTGGCTGATGGCGCTCGTGGTCGTACCACTGACGCTGCTTGGGATGTGGGTGCTCCGCGATACCATGCCGCCACTGAGTTGGGGCACCCAAATCGCGTTGGCGATTTTGCTGGTGCATTTGTGGCCGGCGGGGACGGCGGCGGCGGTGAGTGCCTCGTTCCAAGCGGCGCAACGCATGGAGGTGCCTGCGCTGGTCGTCATGATTACCAGTCTACTGCGCACCATGGTCGGTATTGCACTGGTGCTGTGGTTGCCGACGAGCGACACCCGTATAGTGGCGATGGGGTCTGTTGCACTGGGTGCGACGATCCTCAACGCTGGGTTGTTGTGGTGGTTCCAACGGCGCTTGTTGTTCCGCGCGGGGCCGCAATGGGACTGGCCGCTGATGCGTCGGATGTGGGTCAGCGCCGTGCCGTTGCTGCTCAACAGTTTGTTGCTGACGGTGTTTTTTCGCTTCGATGCGATTATTTTGCGCTCTGTGGCAGGCGATACGGTCCTCGGTTTGTATGATGCTGCCTACAAAGTCGTCTCGTTGACCCAGATTATCCCGCCGTATGTCGTCGGTGCGCTGTTCCCGTTGCTGGCGCACCGCGCTGTGCACGACCGGGCCACGCTGGACCCGCTCCTGGCACGTGCAATCGGCGTGCTCCAGCTGGTGGCGTGGGTAGGGGTGGTGGTGGTGACGGTACTGGCAGACGATTTGATCTGGGTATTGGGTGGCACCGCCTACCTGCCCGACGCAGCCACTGCGCTACGTGTGCTGATCTGGTATTTGCCCTTGTCGTATACGACCGGGGTGGTGCAATATGCACTGATTGCCATCGCACGCCAACAGGCGATTACGTGGGCGTTTTTGGTGGGGACGATTGTGAACATCGGTGGCAACCTGCTCCTCATCCCGGTGTATGGTGCGCTCGCCGCAGCAGCGATGACGATCGCGACCGAGGTTGCATTGCTCGCAGCCCTGTGGCCCACCTTGCGCCGCGAAGGCATTGGTGTGCCCCTGCCGCGCATCGCAGTGACCGGGCTGATTGCGTTGGTCGCAGTCGCACTTGCCCTGGGCGGGGAGATGGTAGGCATCCCTCGGTTGTTGGCGCTGAGTATCGTTGTGCTGGGTATGGGGGCAACGACGTGGCGCTTGGGGTATGTGGATGCGGCCATCACCGATACACTGTCGCGCATCGGAACGGGCTTTTTCTTTCGCATACGCAAATGAAGAGTGCTATACTTGAATTGGTTTTGTGTCACAAACCGCTCAAGGAGGAGTAGGGAATGACGATCCACACCGAGAATGCGTACCACAACGCGCAAAAGCAATTCGACATCGCGGCCGACATCCTGAACTTGGATGGCGGGTATCGCAGATTGTTGCGTGTACCGCATCGTGAGTTCGCGTGCAATTTTCCCGTCAAAATGGACGACGGGCAGATTCGCATTTTTACTGGTTATCGAGTACAGCACAACACGACGCGAGGTCCCGCCAAAGGGGGGATCCGGTACCATCCAGACACCGACATCGACGAAGTGCGTGCACTGGCGATGTTGATGTCGTGGAAGTGCGCCGTCGTTAACATTCCATACGGTGGTGCCAAAGGTGCCGTCGTCGTGGACCCAGCGCTCTTGTCACAGGGCGAAATCGAGCGTCTGACTCGCCGCTATGCGACCGAAATCAGCTTCCTCATCGGTCCCGAAGTCGACATCCCCGCCCCTGACATCGGCACCAACCCACAAATCATGGCCTGGATCATGGACACCTACTCGATGCACCGTGGCCACACCGTGCCCGCAGTGGTGACCGGCAAGCCCATCAACATTGGTGGTTCACACGGTCGCAACGAAGCGACAGCCCGTGGACTGGTCTATATTCTGCGCGAGGCCTGCGAAGGCGCGAACGTCAGCATTGCCGGCGCACGGGTCGTGATCCAAGGCTTCGGTAATGTCGGCGGCACTTCTGCGCGCTTGCTCGAAGAGATGGGCGCCAAAATAGTCGGCGTCGCGGATCGTGGCGGCGGCA
Organism: Roseiflexaceae bacterium; assembly: GCA_947462525.1. Lineage (GTDB taxonomy): Bacteria > Chloroflexota > Chloroflexia > Chloroflexales > Roseiflexaceae > UBA965. The sequence continues at coordinate 7,182 of CANHPK010000003.1, forward strand.
TCGCCAACGCCAAGGGCATCGACCTGCGCCAGTTGCAGGCACATTATGAGAAAACCGGAACCGTCGCCGGTGCACCGGGCGGTGATGCCATCTCGAATGCGGAGTTGCTCGAACTGCCCTGCGACATTCTCATCCCCGCAGCCATCGAAAACCAAATCACCGCCCGCAATGCAGACCGCATCAAGGCCAAGATTGTGGTCGAGGCAGCCAACGGTCCTACCACACCCGATGCCGACGCGATTCTGTTCGACCGTGGCGTGTTGGTCATCCCCGATATTTTGGCCAATGCCGGCGGTGTAACCGTCAGCTACTTCGAGTGGGTCCAAGGTTTGCAAGAATTCTTTTGGACCGAGCGTGAAGTCAATGCCCAGCTCGAACGCATCATGGTGAATGCATTTGAGCAAGTCAACGGGGTTGCACAGGCGCGGCGCATGCCACTGCGCACCGCAGCCTATCTATTGGCCGTCGATCGCACCGCCCAAGCCTATATCACCCGCGGTATTTACCCATAATGACCCAGCGCCGGCAGACAGGCAATGCCGGCGAAGACCGAGCCGCGACGTTCTTGGAACGCCGCGGCTTTGTCATTGTGGCGCGCAACTGGAGTTGCCGCTATGGCGAGCTGGACCTGATTGCGCGCGAGGCTGCGACGGTCGTGTTCGTCGAGGTACGGGTGCGCAAAAGCACGCTTGATCAGGCACGGGCGTCGATTGGCACGCGCAAAATCGCCCGCTTGACCGCCAGTGCGTTCTGTTATTTGCAGGAGCACGGCCTCGAGCAGTGTGATTGGCGCATTGATGTGGTCACCCTTTCGGGTGACCACATCGAGCATATTCCGCATGCGATTGAAGGGGGCGCTTAGCCGTTCAGCGGTTCCCAGGCTTCTTTGAGGACGCAATCCCATTCGAATTTGAACTCATCGACCGGGTCATATATGTGCGACTGCAGGTTTACGACGATGACCTCTGGCATGTGCAGGGCCTTCCAGCCGTGCATCACCATGGGTGGGATTTTGATGAGTTTGGGGCGTGCGGTGCCCAAAATGACGGAGTTGACATGCCCAAATGTGGGTGACCATGGCCGGATGTCGACCAGCACGACCTGCAATTTGCCGCGGGTGACCGTGAACTGGTCGGTGTGCACATTGTGGAGATGCCAGCATTTGGTGACACCATAGTCCGTTGCGCTCTGGTAGACGTGCTCCGGCACGACCAGCCCTTCCTTCTCGACCCAGGATTTGCTCCAGAGCTCGATGACGTCGCCGCGACCGTCGAGATGGGTCTTGAGGTCTTTCACATAGACCCCATCGATGGTGGTTGGTTTGGATGATGGCACGAGTGTGTACGAGAGTGATTGCAACCACTCAGGGGTGACGTCGCCGGCTTGCATCCGTTTTGTATCGGCCATTACGGCTACTCCTCGCATATATTGAATACATCGTTTATGATTGCCTGTACGTAGGTAATTATATGATAGAAGCACCGCTTGTGCCGACTATAGAACGAAAAGGACGTCTGCCGTGACAAAACAACGAGTCAGCGATGCAATGCATGTAGGAGTCATCTCGTGCCAAACCGAGACCACGGTAGCCGAGGCACTGGCGATGATCAAGCGCTATCGCATCCACGCCGTCGTCGTGACGGATGGTCCAGGCTATTTGGCAGGGATCCTGTCGCAAACAGACCTGCTCAGCGCGTGGAAGGAAGGTGCGAGTTATGACAAGGTGATGAACGGGCCCGTCAGCTCGATTATGACCCAGAGTGTCATTACCTGCATGCCCGACATGGACCTCGATCGCGCCATCCGGTCCCTCAACCGCAACCATGTCCATCGCTTGGTCGTCGTCGAAGAACGCAACGACGGGCGCGTCTGGCCCACAGGCATCTTGTCGATGAGCGACATCGTGCGCCACATCGACGAACAAGCCAAATAATCGCACGCACACAACAAAACGCACCCCCGGCGCAGTGCGCCGGGGGTGCGTCGTTGTACACCTAGATCAGCATCGACAACGGATTCTCGATGAGGCGCTTGATCTCGGCGACGAAGCGGGCTGCTTCGGCGCCGTCGGTGATGCGGTGATCTGCCGATAGGGTAATCGAGCAGATGTTGGCCGCGACGACCTCGTTGCTGTCGCCCTTGAATACCGGCGTGCGCCGTACGGCACCGACTGCCAGAATGGCGCATTGGGGTGGGGTGATGATTGCATCGAAGGTGGTCACGCCGTACATACCGAGGTTGCTGACAGTGAACGTGCCGCCCGACAGGTTTTCGGCGCCGAGTTTGCCGTCGCGGGCAAGAGCAATCAAGCGCTTGGCTTCACGGGCAACGCCACCCAGCGAACGACTGTCGGTGTTGGTGATGACCGGTGCGACCAAGCCCGAATCGATGGCCACTGCAATCGACACGTTGACGTTGGGGTTGAGCTGGATCCCTTCTTCGACGTACGACGCGTTGAGGTACGGGAACTGGGCCAACGCAACACCACAGGCCTTGACGATGATGTCGTTGATCGACACCTGTTGATCTTTGGCCAACGGTGCATTGATTTGTTTGCGGAGCTCGAGCGTCGCGCCCATGTCGATGTCCATCGAGACATAGAAGTGGGGAGCAGACTGCCAGCTCTGGGTCAAACGGCGGGTGATGGTGCGGCGCATGTTGGTGAGCGGCACGACGGTTGCGCCAGCAGCGGCGGCAGGTGGTGGTGCAACCACTGGTGCGGCGGGGGCTGCAGCAGCGGCAGCGGGGCGTACCACCGGTGTTGGGTTGCCTGCAATGGCTGCGGCGACGTCATCACGGACAATCCGGCCACTCGGACCAGTGCCCTGGATATCGCCCAAGTTGAGGCCGTGTTCACTGGCCATACGCTTGGCAATCGGCGAGGCCTTGAGACCCGTGCTGCTGGTCGTCGCAACGGCCGCACGTGGTGCAGCAGCGGCAGCGACCGGAGCAGGGGTGGCTACTGCCACCGCAGCAGGTGCGGCTGCGGGTTTGGAGGCGACTGCTGCGCCGGCTTCGCCCGTACGTGCAATGACTCCGCCGACCGGCGTCCGCGAGCCTGCCTCGGCGACGATTTCGCTGATGGTGCCAGCGACGAACGTTTCGATTTCGATAGTTACCTTATCGGTTTCGATTTCGGCAATGGCTTCGCCTTTGTTGACGTGATCGCCGACTTTTTTGAGCCAGCGCACAATCAACCCTTCGGTCATGTCGAAGCCCATCTTCGGCATGGTAATATCTGCCATGGTCCTACCTCCGGTCAACGCAGTTTAGCTGCGATTCAAGACTTTTTTGATGGCGGCCACAATGCGTTCGGTGGTGACGACGACCTGCTGTTCGAGGTTCTTGGCGTATGGCATCGGCACTTCGCGGAAGTTGACGCGTTGGATGGGGGCATCCAAATAATCAAATCCGGCCTCGTAGAGGCGCGTGGCTATTTCGGCCGATGTGCCATATGACTGCCAATCTTCGGTCACGACGACTGCATGATTGGTCTTTTTGAAGCTCTCGAGCGCAACACTCATGTCCAACGGGCGCAGGGTACGCAGGTCAACGACCTCGACCTCGATCCCTTCTTGGGCGAGCAGCTCAGCGGCCTGGAGCGACAAATGCACCATCCGTGAATACGTTACCACAGTTAGGTGGCGGCCTTCACGGGCGAGCACCGATTTGCCGATTGGCACAATGTAGTCGCCATCGGGGACTTCGCCTTTGACGCCATACATCAGCGTGTGTTCGATGAAGATAACCGGATCAGGGTCGGCCATGGCAGCCCGGAACATGCCCTTCATGTCGGCAGGCGTTGCGGGTGCAACCACCTTAAGACCGGGGATGTAGGCAAACATGGCGTCGAACGACTGCGAGTGGGTCGCAGACAGTTGCGTCCAGCCGTTGGTGGTACGCATGACCAGTGGCACCGAGAACTTGCCGCCGAACATGCTGTAGATTTTGGCGGCGTGGTTGATGATGATGTCGAATGCCAGCAACGAGAAGTTGACCGACATGATTTCGGCAATAGGACGCATGCCGGCCATGGCGGCACCTGTTGCCAAGCCGAGGATGCCGGCTTCGGCGATGGGAGCATCACGGATGCGCTCGGGCCCGTACTTCTCGAGGAAGCCGGCGGTCACGCCATAGGTGCTGCCATAGTGGCCGATGTCTTCGCCGATGATAAATACCCGCTCGTCTTGCATGGCCTCGTGTAGGGCTTGCTGGAGCGCTTCACGTACAGTTAGGATCGCCATTCACTATCTCCTTCACGGGTTGCCGGGCAACCGCGTTCACTTCAGCTAGACGAGCGTCGGATCGACGGTCAGGGTTTCGAGCGGTGCGGCATAAATGCCGGCATCGGTCAACCATTCGTTGCCAGGGACCGGGCTGTTATCGGCAAATTCTACCGAGGCATCGACTTCGACATCGATTTGGACGTCGATTGCGTCGAGGCGCGACGCAGGGCAGATTTCTTCGTCGATGAGCAGTTTGCGATAGGCTTCGAGGGGGTCGGCACTGCGGTGCTTTTCGACGTCCTCTTTGGAGCGGTATTTTTGGGTGTCTTGGGCCGAGTGACCGCGGAACCGGTAGGTCATTGCTTCGACTAGTACGGGACCTTTGCCGCTACGGGCATGCTCGACGGCTTCGCCGACTTGCTCGCGGACGCCCAACAGATCATTGCCATCGATGCGCATGGACTTCATATCGAACGCATTGGCTTTGCGGTAGATTTCGGTGACCGACGAATGGACCTCGAGCGGGGTACCCATGGCAAAGAGATTGTTTTCGCAGACAAATACCACGGGCAACTTCCACAGCTGGGCGAAATTGAGGGCTTCGTAGAATTCGCCGCCGTTGGTTGCGCCATCGCCGAAGAAGACCATTACGACGCCGTTGGTTTTCTGCATTTTGCACTGCAACGCGACACCATCAGCCAACAGCAAATGGCTACCGACGATGGCATAGCCACCCCAGAAGTTTTTGGTGACGTCTGCAAAGTGCATCGAGCCACCCATGCCGCGCGAACAGCCGGTGTCTTTGCCGAACAGTTCAGCCATCAGGGGATTAATATCGAGTCCACGGGCAATGGCGTGACCATGGTCGCGGTAGTGGGTAAAGACGTGATCTTGGGGCTGCAGATTCGAAATGGCGCCGACGCCGGTTGCTTCTTCACCCACATAGAGGTGCAAAAAGCCGCCGATTTTGGAGCGCGTGTACATCTCTTGACACTTCTCTTCGAAGCGACGAATCAACATCATCTGGCGATAGTACTCGACCAATTGGTCGGCACCGAGGTGCTCGAGAGCCCGGGTAAATGGCGTACTGGTCATACTGCTCCTCACCGACTGTGTGGCAGAGGTAACTGCCTTTGTAGAACCACGTTGTTTTTGCATTGTGGCTCCTCTTCAACAAAAGAAAGAACGCAGGAGTATCGACGGGACTATGGTATGAGCGAAACGTCGGCGTCGTTGACGGCGTTCAGCGAACCGCGAGGTGAAGGCCTTCGATGACGGTAATCAATCCGCGCATATCGAGTGCCGAAAGGCGTTTGGCAGGTGCTTTGTCGGTCCCACAGAGCAACAATCGTTTGCTCGGATGCAGATACCAATCTGCGTGGGGATCAACCTGCGCCAATGCCTCTGCCAAAGGAGTCAAATCAACCGACGAACGTGACTGGGCTGCGATACCCATCCAGTTATGGCGTTCTTCGCGATACACCGCCAGCACAGCGCCCGCTCGATAGGCCATCACCGATGAACCACCGAATGGACCTTGCATCGCAATACCGCGCCCCCAGGGAGTGTGGAACTCGATGCGACTGGCAAATGCTTCACCGAGTTGGACTTGTCGCACTTCGTGGGCATACCATGCATCCAAATTGGGCAACATCAGTTCGACGACTTTGTCGGGATCGTGCTCAAACAGGATGTTGAACGAGTCGGCCAGCATCCCCAAATCGCTGCTCGCCTGCTCGCTGGGCAAGGCGTTGTCGATCAGGGTGACTTGGCGGATCATGCGTTCGAGCGCAACATCATGCCCGACGAGCGACCTGCGCACCAACTCTGCGGCACTCAGTGTGCGCACATGGCGTTGATGATGGTCGAATCGTCCGAGTCCGGTGTCGACATGGATCACATGCGGATCGCTGTCGGCTGGCAGGTTGTCGAGCGTCGTACCAGCGGGGACAAAACGCACCTGATAGTCGTGTGCTCCACCAAACCGTTTAAAAATCCAGATTGCAGCGATACAATCGAGATCCGGTGCGAGATGCGCCACGATTGTCGTCGGCACTTCCACGTTCCGCTGACTCCTCTCTGCCTGCCATTCCACCATCACTTTAGACCGGTGGACCCGTAGGTCAAATGACGCGCGCTAGTATAGCAGAAGAGCCAAATTCGTGCAACGTCGCATTCTAAAGCCACAAAAGCAAACAACTATGTCCGCCCACCAGTGCGGTCAATGCTACAGACCAACACCGCACACAGAGTCGCGACCACCCCTGCCGCACAGACCGTGCACAGCCACAGCAGTGTTCGGACAATTTGCGTGCGGCCCATGCATCCTTCGGTTAGGGGGTATGGGGCTTGCATACTGTCGAAGGCGTAAAGGATTGGAGCGACACGGTGCGGAACGAGGGGAGTACGAAACAACCAAAAACGACCGCAACGATGCTCTTTCTCATCACTCTTTCACCAACCATCAGCAGTCTTTTTCCTTGCCATTTAGCGCATTTCTCCGTATAATTCGTTGAGTATTCGTACATTCGCGCGGTGCACTTCACCTCGACCCAAGAGGAGCATCATGGAAGAGACACACGCAGTCACCACCAGCACCTCGGCGGGTGAGTCGACCCTCGACATTCGCAGCCAAGAGTTTTTCGCTTCACTCCTCAACGAACAAAGCGAGAAGTTGCGTTCCCTCAAACACGGCGACACCATGGATGGCATCATTTTGGCTGTCCACGATCACGAATTGGTGATCGACATCGGTGCCAAATCCGAGGGCGTTGTCCTCGCCCGTGACATGCACACATTGACGGACGAAGAACGTTCCGCCATTGCGGTGGGTGCGACGGTTTTGGTGTACGTCATGCAACCCGAAGACGACCAAGGACGAGTCAGCTTGTCCCTCGATCGGGCGCGTCAAGAGCGGAGCTGGCGCAAATTGCAGCAAGTCGCAGACGATGGTGTGGTGCTCGAAACCAAGGTCATCAATTTCAACAAGGGTGGTTTGCTCGTCAACCTCGACGGGGTCCGGGGATTCATCCCGACCTCGCAGGTCAGCGGCATCGGGCGTGGCAACGAGGTCCAAAAGCAAGCCGACATGGCACGCATGATTGGATCGACGGTACGCCTCAAAATTGTCGAGATGAGCCGCGCCCGCAATCGTTTGATTCTTTCAGAGCGCCAAGCCAACGCCGAGTCTCGTGACTCACGCAAAGGTGCGCTCCTGAGCGAAATAGCCGTGAACGATATCCGCGAGGGTACGGTCACATCGGTCTGCGACTTCGGTATTTTTGTGGACATCGGCGGGGCCGATGGACTGGTCCACTTGTCCGAGTTGTCATGGAGTCGTGTCCGACACCCCAGCGACGCGTACAAGGTTGGTGACAGCACCAAAGTCATGATCCTCAATATTGACACCGAGCATCGACGGATTGCACTGTCCATCAAACGCACCCAAACTGAGCCATGGGCTGCGGTCGCCGAGGCGTTCAGTGTCAACCAAGTCGTGCAGGGAACGGTCACACAGATTGCACCATTTGGGGCATTTGTTCGTATGTCTGAAGGGGTCGAAGGGCTCATCCACTCGTCCGAATTGACCGGCGATGCAGTCGCCGCGGTGAGTGAAGGTGCGGCGGTGACGGTACGGATTATCCGCGTCGACATCCCGCGCAGACGCATCGCCCTGAGTCTGCAAATCACCCCCGACGCTCCGGTTCCGGACGCGTCATAGCGCTGGCTTATTTCAATGAGCAGCGATGGGAGCATGTATGTCTGGTGCTTACGATAAATTTACCAAGCGTGCCAAGCAGGTGCTGCAATACGCCACCGAAGAAGCACGCACGCTCAATCATTCATACATTGGCACCGAACATATTCTGCTCGGCCTGATTCGTGAAGGCGAAGGGGTAGCCGCTCGGGTCCTCGAAGACTTAGGTGTCCAACTGGCGCAGACACGTCATTCTGTCGAATTCATCGTTGGTATCGGCGAAGGCGAAGCCCGCGCCGACAAAGAACTCTCTGCCCGTGCCAAAAACGTCATCACCTTGGCAATCGACGAAGCAAAACGCCTCGGGCATAACTACATCGGTACCGAGCATATTTTGCTCGGCTTGATTCGCAACGGCGAAGGCGTCGCAACCGGTGTGCTCGACATGCTTGGCGTGTCGCTCGAGCAGATCAAAACCAACGTCATGCGGGTCATCCGCCAAGGCGGTACCGGTACCAGCACGGGTGGATCGGCTAGTACGGCAGCAGCGACCCAATCCGAAAAGCCCAGCAGTCAGAGCAGCGCTCCGAGTGGCTCCAAAAGCGACCCCGCCGAAAAAGGCAAGGGCGGCAAGACGCCATACCTTGATGCGCTCGGAACGGACCTGACCGAAATGGCCGAAAGTGGCCGACTCGACCCGGTCATTGGCCGTTCACGCGAGATAGATCGTGTCATCCAAATATTGTCACGACGCACAAAAAATAACCCGGCCCTCATCGGTGAACCTGGCGTGGGCAAAACCGCCATCGTCGAAGGTCTCGCCCAGCGTATCGTCGCTGGCGAAGTGCCCGACAGTCTGCGCGGCAAACGGGTCGTCTCGCTCGACATGGGTGCGTTGGTCGCAGGGACCAAATACCGCGGTCAGTTCGAAGAACGCCTCAAGAAGGTCGTCGACGAAATCAAAGAGACGCGTTGTATTTTGTTCATTGACGAGTTCCACACCATCATTGGTGCGGGTGGTGCCGAAGGCACGCTCGACGCCGCCAATATTCTCAAACCGGCGCTCTCACGCGGTGAACTGCAGACCATCGGCGCAACCACCCTTGACGAGTACCGCAAGTACATCGAGCGTGATGCAGCCCTCGAACGGCGCTTCCAACCGGTCATGGTCGACCAACCCAACGAAGAAGACACCATTTCTATTCTCCGTGGCATCAAAAGCCGCTACGAAGACTTCCACCAGCTCCAAATCAGCGACGATGCGCTGGTTGCGGCGGCATACCTGTCGTCACGCTACGTACCCGACCGCTTTTTGCCCGATAAAGCTATCGACCTCATCGACGAAGCCGCTGCTCGGGTACGCATGACGCGGAGCTCGACACCGTCGCCGTTGCGTGACTCGTTGCGTGGGCTCGAAGCCATCACCAAAGAAATCGAATCAGCGCTCGCCCAACACCAGACCGAACTCGTCGAGACGCTCCAAGAGCGTGCCGATATCCTCAAAGCACGGGTCGCGCAGCTCGAGCTCGAATACGGCATCGATGCCAGTGTGACCACTGCACCGTATGTCACCGAAGAAGACATTGCCGGCGTCGTCGCCATGTGGACAGGGATCCCGGTGACGCGCCTGACCGGCGACGAATCCACCCGCTTGCTCCAGATGGAATCTGCGTTGCACGCCCGTGTGATTGGTCAATCCGAGGCCATCGTGACGGTGTCCAAGGCAGTCCGTCGCGCCCGCGCGGGCCTCAAAGATCCGCGTCGACCGATTGGGTCGTTCATCTTCCTCGGGCCAACGGGTGTCGGCAAAACCGAGCTCGCCAAGGCACTGGCCGAATTCATGTTTGGCTCCGAAGAGCAACTCATCAAAATCGACATGTCCGAGTTCCAAGAGCGGCATACCTCGTCGCGTTTGGTCGGCTCGCCGCCAGGATATGTCGGCTATGGGGATGGTGGTCAACTCACCGACGCCGTCCGCCGCAAACCGTACTCTGTGGTGCTATTCGACGAAATCGAAAAAGCCCATCCTGATACCTATAACCTTCTGTTGCAGGTCCTCGAAGACGGTCATCTGACTGATGGGAAGGGGCGCAAGGTCGACTTCCGCAACACCATTATCATCATGACCTCAAACGTCGGTACCGAGCAGATCCGGGGCGCCTCGCGCATTGGGTTCTTGGGCAAAGACGGCGAAGCCAACAACCTCGACTTGCAAAACCGAGTCAACGAGGCGTTGCGCATGGTGTTCCGCCCTGAATTCTTGAATCGCTTGGATGCAACCATCATCTTCCACGCACTGACCACTGTCGAAATTCGTCAGATTTCGCGCTATCTGCTGGCCCGCGTCCAGAAGCAGCTCAACGAACACAAGTTGACGCTGGATGTGACCGACGAGGCCTGTGATTTGCTGGCCAAACGTGGGTACGATCCGGCATTCGGTGCACGTCCGCTCCGCCGTATCATTACCAACCTCATCGAAGACCCACTTTCGGAAGGGGTGCTCGACGGACGCTTCGTGGCAGGCGACACCATTCTGGTGGATGTGGCCACGCTCGAAAACGGCGAATCGTATCTGCGCTTGCAACCACAGCGCGTCGAAGACGCCGTGGTGGAATCGTTGGCATAACGATGGCCAAAGCGCGCACGATATTTGTCTGTCAACAGTGCGGCGCGCATCAGGCACGAGCAATGGGGCGTTGCCCCCAATGCAACGCCTGGGATAGTCTGGTCGAACAAGTCGAACGACGCGAGGCGGCAACGCCGACGCGTCGTTCTTCTGTGGTCAGCGGCGGCGCCGGTCCGATTTTGTTGCAATCCGTCCCGAGCGGCGGGGTATCGCGCCTGCCGGTGCGCTTCCAAGAATTCGCCCGGGTGTTGGGCGGGGGTCTGGTGCCCGGGTCGCTCGTGCTCATCGGTGGCGAACCAGGCATCGGCAAATCGAGCCTCTTGCTCCAAGCCGCCGCCCACTTTGCGGAGAACGTCGGCGATGCACTCTATATTTCAGCCGAAGAATCTGTCCAACAGATTAAACTGCGTGCTGACCGTATGGGATTGCATCCGGAACGACTCTGGCTCTCTTCCGAGACGAATCTCGAGGCAGCCATCACGCAGATTGTCGATCAACGTCCAGGCTTGGTCATCGTCGACTCGATCCAGACGGTGTATCTCGAAGAACTCAGCTCTGCGGCTGGCTCGGTCGGTCAAGTGCGCGAAGGCGCATTGCGCCTCCTCCGCATCGCCAAAGACCTCAATATCCCGATTATCATCGTCGGCCATGTCACCAAAGAAGGCGCCATTGCTGGGCCCCGCATGCTCGAGCACATCGTCGACGTGGTGCTGTACCTCGAGGGCGAACGCTTCCACCAATACCGCGTGCTCCGTGGGGTCAAGAACCGCTTTGGCTCTACCGACGAAGTAGGCATCTTCGAAATGGCAGCCGACGGCCTGCGTGAGATTACCAATCCATCTCTGGTTTTTTTGGCCGAACGCTCAGCAAACACACCCGGATCTGCCGTTGCGGTCACCCTAGAGGGTACGCGCCCCATCCTGGTCGAGGTCCAAGGATTGACCAGCAATACCGCCAATCCACAACCGCGCCGTACCGTCAACGGCATTGACCTCAATCGACTGCAGATGTTGCTGGCAGTCTTGGGCAAGCGTGTCGGGCTACCGTTGTTTAATCAAGACGTGTATATCAACATCGTCGGCGGGTTGCGTATCGGCGAACCGGCTGCAGACCTCGCGGTCGCAACAGCGATTGCATCGTCGTTCCGCAACCAACAGGTCAAGGCAGACACGGTGTTGGTGGGCGAGATTGGCCTTTCAGGCGAACTACGCGGCGTGTCGCAGCTCGAACGGCGCTTGGGTGAGGCAGCCAAATTAGGGTTCCGCCGAGCGGTCTGCCCGCCCTTGCAAGCACCGCTGCACATCGAGGGCATGCAGATTTTGCAGGCACGGTCGGTCTACGACGCCATCGAAGCAGCCCTCGGCCCAGCCCCGAGCCGCAAACAAACGACCGCAGCCGACGACGAATAACAGCGGAGGCCCACTCCTTATGCGTGCAATCATCCAACGCGTCACTCAAGCTGCAGTCGATGTCGCCGGCGTCCGCGTCGGCGCGATCGATCGTGGGATGGTGGTGTTGTTGGGTATTGGCCATGGCGACGGCCCATTGCAGTTGGATCAGATCGCCAAAAAAATCCTCGAACTGCGCATCTTTGATGACGCCAGCGGCAAACCCAACATCTCGCTCGTCGACAGCGGCGGCGCAGTGCTCCTGGTGTCGCAATTTACGCTCTACGCCGACACCAGTCGCGGCAGACGCCCCGGCTACGCACACGCTGCAACGCCGGCAGTGGCCGAACCGCTCTGCGTGGCGATGGCAGACACCCTGCGCAAGGCGGGTGTCAACGTGGCGACGGGCGTGTTTGGTGCCGAAATGCACGTGTCGCTGATCAACGACGGTCCGTATACCATCATCCTCGACAGTGACACCCTGACCCAGCCCGCTGGTATAGTCCACACAACATAGAATGCACCTCGCTCAATGCCTACCATTCGTCTTGCGCAGCCCACCGAAAACCCCGCAATCACGCAATTACTCGCCGACGCGCTGATGGTGCCCGCACTCTTTGCGCCACCCAGTCTGTGGTGGGTGGCCATTGGTCCTGACTCCACCGTCGTCGGCGCTATAGGGGTCGAACCGAACGGAGCCTGTTGGCTCCTCCGGAGTGCGGTGGTCGCCGCTCCAGCGCAACGCAACGGCGTCGGTAAGGCATTGGTCGCCGCAGTCACGCACGCCGCACAGGCAGCAGGGGTGTCTACCCTGTTTTGTTTTGGCACCGACGTCGGTGATTACTGGGAACGACGGGGATTCTCGGTCGTCAGTGTGACCGAGCTCTGCAGCCATGTGCCCGATGCACCGCAGATCGGGCAGTTCAAGGCCAATGGTTGGCTGGCTGATGAAGTTGCCTGGAGGAAGGATCTGTGAGCTACCAGATTCGTTTGGCCACCAGCGCAGACCACGCGATGATCGCATTTCTGTTGACGCACTGTGGGATGGTCGCCCCGGTGTTTGATGCACCGAGCTTCTGGTATGTGGCGGTCGACGACAGCGATGCCATCCATGGCGTGATTGGTGCCGAGTTCGGCATCCGCGATTGGTTGCTACGCAGTGCACTGGTGTGCGAGCCCTTCCGTGGCCAAGGCGTCGGCCGGTTGCTGGTAGCGCAGATCCTCCACGCCGCGCTGGTCCACCGTATCGACGCGGTCTACTGCTTCAGCACCGATGCGCAGGAGTACTGGGCCCACATGGGTTTTGTCGAGGTTCCCGTCTCGGCGGTGCTGGAACGACTTCCTCAGGTTCCACAAGTCTTACAGTTTGCTGATTTGGGCTGGTTACCGACCGAAGTCGCCTGGCGTTACGATATACAATCATAAGAACGTCTTCGCATTGTCGCGCGTATGCAAAGGAGCCTCCCATGGCATTGTTTGATATGCCCCGTAGCCAGCTCGAGCAGTACCGTCCCGACGTCGCCGAGCCTGCAGATTTCGATGCGTTCTGGGCTGCGAGTTTGGCGCTGACGCGCAGTCATGCACTCAACGCACAGTTCGTGCCGGTCGAGGATGGCTATCAGACGGTCGACGTCTACGATGTGACGTTCAATGGCTGGGGTGGTCAACCAATCAAGGGCTGGTTCTTGTTGCCCAAACAGCGCAGTGGGACGCTCCCCTGTGTGGTCGAATACCTCGGCTACGGCGGCGGTCGCAGCTTCCCCAACGATTTTTTGGTCTGGTCGAGCCGCGGCTACGCACATTTGGTGATGGACACCCGCGGGCAAGGGAGCTCATGGAGCAAAGGCGACACCCCCGATCCAGAAGTTGACGGCTCTAACCCGCACCATCCGGGCTTTATGACCCGCGGTATCGCCAGCAAAGAGAGCTATTACTATCGGCGTGTGTTCTGCGATGCCGTCCGTGCCATCGAGGCAGCCCGCAGCCACC
>CANHPK010000004.1 GCA_947462525.1 Roseiflexaceae bacterium
GGATGTTTGCCTGTCGATTCGATTTCGATATTGGTGTCGATGTTCATTCGAAAGTCGAAGCTCCGGTACCGTCGTCGGTGATAGCGTATGTGTGCAACCGAATACACCGGCCCCATGCGCGTGCCGCGTGCACGTATGTCCATGGCCGTGCGCTCCCCTTCGGTCAACGGCAACATGTGCCAGTACGTTGGAAGGTCCGCAATGGCTGTGTTTGGCTGGTACGGCAGCCGGGTCTTGAGCTTCCCGATGCCGTACATGTCTTTGTCTTTGATTTGTGCCTGATACAGCCCACCGTCATACCAACGCACCCGATATTTGGCTTTGAACTCGTTCCCACCAACGCACTGTTCGTACATCGCGAGCGACAGCGAATCGTAGTACAGCGAATTGACCGTGCCGTGCGGATACGGGTCCGTATTGCCATACAACGATTCGAGCAGGGCTACCGCGTAGGGTACACGGTCGAGTTCAATGACATATTTGTATTCGTTGTAATTCATCCGACCCCTTACGTGTGGATCACACTAGTATCCGCTTTGGCGCGGATCCTGATAAAAGACATCGAATCGCGTTTGTGCATCCAATGCCTTCAGAGCGTTGTGGATGGCGCCCAATGCTGCATTGTCCGACAGTTGAATCTGCAATACACACGAGCGAATCCCATCGTGCGCACTCATCGAAACGAACTCCGCGTTGCGACCCAATGCACCAGCGACAGCGTCTTGGACTGCTTTGGGGTCGACAGTATCAACGGTGTGCAAGGTCAACAACACCGATGTGCTTGCTTTGTTGATACGCGGGAAAACGTAGTTTTTGATGACGGTATACAACAACGTTGCCACCACAATCATCAACCCGATCCACAACTTCAACACCGCACATGCCAACGCAGTAGCAATAACAATCAAGATGAAGGCGATGTCTTCGGCACGCTTGACGGGGGTACGAAAACGCACAAACGACAATGCACCCAGCAAACCCAACGACAGCGGCAAACTGTATTGAATCAGCCAAAAGATCGCTGTCACGCCCGGTGCCATCAACGGGAAGCTAAACGCCACGCTCGAATCAATCGGCTCGTTCTTTTTGTAGTAAATGTAGTAAATGTAGCGATAAATGACACCAAACAACATCGAAAAGACAAGTATCAACAGAAACTCGAACGGAGATCCAACCGTTCCGGCGAGCTCAGAACTAGCCAACGCATCCAAAATGTCCTGCATGCTACTCTCTCCCTATCACAAAAGAAAAATCGCTATAGATTCGGTTACGCAACGCACCTGGCAATGGTGGCTGCCTACTCCGGACTTGCCTCAGGATTAAACGCCACACCCACATCCTTGAAGGTCACATCGTGTTGTGCCAAATCAAACACCGGGCGTGTGTAATAGGGCTTCTTCGAATAGATGCCGATACCTGTTTTGGCACCCTCAATGGTGGTCCGCTGTACGGTAAGCAGCGATGCATCTTTGATTGCAATCCCAAAGTTGCCGCCGACAAGATCCGAATCGTAGACGTTGACGACAGAGTTCTCGCCGACCGAAAGGTTCTTGTCCGAACTCTGATGCAAATGCACCTCGTGGAGTTGCGCCAACGACCCCGAAAAGTCGAGTGCATCTCCGCCGTTTTCTCCCAGTGTGCCCGCTCCCTCGATGGTGAAATTGTGGAACACCACTGCCGAAAAATCCGAATCGACGGCATCACTGATACTTCCAACAATCTTCGAATCCTCCAAAATCATGTCGGTATGGACCAGATGCAATGCATCCTCAGACATGTTTTGTTGGATCTGGAGATTCTTCACATGGACGGTTGTTTCATAAAACCCCACAACAGTGGTGAATCGACGCGAGCCGCAATAGACGAATTCTTCGTTGTATCCGCCATTGCGCACGGTCAGATTCTGGATCTGCAAATCACGGTTGTGATAGAAGTGAATCCCACTCCATCCATTACCACTGTCAGTCAGATCCAACGTGGCAGTATCTGCAATTTCAAGATTGCCCCATATCTCGAAGCACCCGCGTTTTGCGAGAGCGATGGTAAGTGGCTCATCCACCTTCCATGTGTATCCCGCTGGGATATACACCAGTTTATCGGGCACCGGCAGGTTCTTTTTCCATGTCAAGATCGACCCATTGACATCAAAGAATTCCTCAACCGGCGCATATGGCACCGTCGAAGCGACGTTTGTGATGCTCTTTTCGTTCTCGGGCCGCGTGCTGAGTGGCATGACTGCGACACCATGCGAACCATAGTATAGACTCGAGCCACTGTACTGCGGGATCAGATGTTGGTAGCGATCCTTTTTGGGGATCGAAAAGTACACGACGCGGAGTTTTTCGTTGGGGACTACGTTTTGCAACAAAAGGTCCCATTCGGTCAGTGATGGAGTCTCAGCGCCTATTTCAATGGTACGCACCGGCGTGATAATCTCCCCGGTCTCGTCATCACGGAGGCTAATGTTGCCATCACACTGTTCAGTACAGGCTCGCTCTGCAAAAAACATCTCGGTGAACGGACCACGATCGGTTTGGTACAAAAACGTCATGTGTCCCGTGGTCAGCGGCGTTTGTGTGACTTCGAGGCCCAACGTGTCGGTAACAGGTATCTTCAAAAAGTCCTGCACCACGCTGTTGCGCCACTCAAGCCGATGTAGGGTGCGACAATCTGGGGTCACAACACCGGCACTGGCGGTACTGATGACCGTGCGCAGGTACGAATCGTCGCATTGGGTGGGGACATTCATCAAATCCTGAAAGCGTTTGTACGGCATCAGCGTACTCAGCTGCTGTTTGTCACGCATGCTTTGAAGTGGCTTGGATTGGAGCGGTTGCGCATTGAGCAATGCAATCGCACGTTCGTAATTCTTCATCCGGTGTTCGTAGCGATTGCTGTGTTGCGTGTTGTAGAGGCGTTCCATCGCCATCAGAAACTCAGCATCGCGCTCCGGCGCATTCGAGTAATTCAGTACGGGGGGCTGTACCGTCCAATAAAAGTAAAACCCCTGCGTGTCCGGCTTGTTTTCGCGCCGGGCAACGAAATACGACGCATAGGTAGGAGTAAACGGTCGCCACTCCGGTGAGAGCACAGAAAATTGTCGCAATGCGCGCAGTGCAGGGTGAAAAAGAAAGTTCTTCCGTATCTCATATGCGGTCGGTGAAACAGCGTATACACCCCGATTAAAGTCTTTGTAGACAGGATTGACACAATTTCGACGAAAATCGAACAAGAATCGCGTATCTGCACCGAGTCCATGCATCCCGTTATAAAAGATGCCAGCAGCCAGCGTGTTGCCCATCGCAAAGGGACAAAATCTAGCGGTCAGTTCACGTGTGCCGATATCAATCTCTTGATCGACGTCGAAAACCGAATCGCTGTAGTAGCTCCGGGGGACGTACCACGAGTGTCCCGCAGTCGCAATGAGCGGGTCGGTATCGTATCCGATGACTGGTCCCTCTACAAATTGACCGGATTCGAACAAACTTGTGTCGAAGTCTTCGTAGAGTTGCATGTACCCAAACAACTCACCATTGACAATGATTTTGACCAGATCTTCACGATTAACCGGCTGACCGAAATCATTAATGAGCCGCTCCATGAACATATCGATGCCCGCAGTTTTGGACTGCACCACATACAGCTTGAATTTTTTCAGCCCGTATGGGAGTTCACCTGCTTTGACCGAGATATCAGACGAAGGCAACCCGCCCACACTTTTGTGTGCGGCATTTCGACCCGATAACTTCAACTCAGCAAATGCCCAATTGCCGTGTTCACTGCGCACTTGTACCTGTACCGACTCTTTGGGACCTGGCAAAAACCGCTTCGACCAATCTTCATTCGGCAGGCGTGCCCAATTGATTTCTTGCGCACGGCGGAGCTCCGTTAACCGGGCCAACTGGCCAGGCATGATATCGAACTGCAGTGTCTTGGTATTGGCGGTCACGTACGCATCAAAATCGAGTGTATCTGCGGTCGTCGCATCTGGAACAAATGTGGTCCGAATCGAACCGACATCGTCACGCATAAACATCTGCTTGACCCGAAAGAGTCCTGCCGGCAACGCCAGCTTCACCGTGTATGGATTCGTGAATGGTGCAAACGCACGGGTGTCGACTGCCATATTCGCAGTATCAATAAGCCGAGACACATCGTTGTATACATGGACCCGCGGACGCCGTGCAGTCGCCATGTTTTCGATGGTGAACGTAATCTCGATAGTAGTCGGGCGTGACAAGAAGACAATCATCGTTTCGGCAGCATCACCCGGCGCACGTTCGGTGGGCGCTATCCCCGTTGCATAAAACTCATGGGTGACGACACCAGAGCCTTCGATCACGTAGTCAACTCCAAATGGAGATGTTTTGTACGGCTCGTGTGCTGTTTTGATGGCTCCGGTACTCGAAGAACGCTTGAGACCGCCCGAAAGCAACGTTTGGATGTGATACTCAGTGACCAGCGGCGCAACAGCCCCGGCGATCAATCCAATGAACACCATCAGTCCTATAATTGGCAACACAGTGCCCATGCGACGATTCGAACGAAGATTTTGCATTATGTTTAGCCAATCCACGGAATGTATCTGAGGTACCCGACAGCGCACCAATCACGGACAATCATTGCTATGCAACGCGCAAGTGTGCTCTACTACATACACTAAAATACTCTATGAAGATTTGATTGTCAAACGATTAACGGACGGTGATGCGCTGTATCGGTGGATACAGCCACCGTCTATCCCGCCGAACGGGTGCCAAGCAACCCAACGCACCCAAGCCAGTCCACACCGCATGCATCGATGCTGCCTATCAGCACTAGGCGGCGTACTTGCGTGCCACCCAGATGCACCCGACCACCACCGCCGCCGCTCCCAGCAATGTGGCCGTCGGGCGCTCTCCGTCGATGGGCCAGGCCCACAGAATGGTCAGAAAAGGCTGCACCAATTGCACCTGGCTCACCCGTGGGATACCGCCGAGCGCTAACCCGTGATACCACGCAAAAAATCCCAAAAACATGCTAAACACCCCCAGATAGCCCACTGCCATCCATGCCGGCAACGACACCGCAGCCACCGGCGCGGTCATGCCCGCCACAATCAACAAGATCGGCAAACAGACCACATTGGCCCAACAAATCGTGCGCCAGCCGCCGATGTCTTTGGACAGCTGCCCACCATAGACATAGCCGACCGCGGCAATCAACACGGCCACCACCATCGCCACATCGCCGCTGCCCAGGCCTGTGCCACTGTGCCAGGTAACCACGGCGATCGCAGTGGCGCTCCCGACAATAGCCGCTCCCCAGAACTGCCAGCGCAGGGTATAACGCACCACCAATGCACCCAACGCAACCGTCGCCAGCGGCAATAATCCATTGACAATGGCACCATGCCCGGCCGGGACCTGCTGCATGGCCATCGAAGAAAACAGCGGGAAGCCTAGGGTCACCCCTGTCGCAATAATCGCCACTTTGCCGTATTGTGCACGACTCAACCAGGGGCTCTTTGTCACCAACAACGCACACAACGACAACACCGCAGCCAAGACACCACGAGCGGTCGCCACAAACACCGGGCTCATCTCGGCCACCGCAATACGCGTCACCGGCAACGACACACTAAAGATCACCACACCGACCAGCCCCCACAAGATACCGCGCCGTACATCACGTTCCGTCTGCATCACCATTTCTCGATTCACCGTAAAATGAATCCATCATACGGTATGGACGCACAGACGGTGGAATTGCCGACACAAGGAGTAACATGAACGGATGGTTTTTGGCGAGCGCTTTGGGTGCGTCGTTGGGCTTTGGGATAGGTGATTTCTTGGGTGGGCGGGCCAGCTCCAAAATCCCCGTCGTCCAGGTCCTCGTCATCAGCGAACTCTTCGGTGCGCTGATGTTTTGGCTGCTCGCCCGTGCCACCAACGAAGCACCGCTCCCGACGACCCTCATCGGCCTTGCAGTGGTGACCGGGATCTGCGGCGCGTTGGGTCTCGCTGCGCTCTATCACGGCATTGCACAGGGTCACACGGCGGTCACTGCCCCAGTCGCCGCCGCTTTGTCGGCCATCATCCCGGTCGGTTATGGGATTACCACCACCGGTTGGCCCTCCACCATCGCACTCATCGGCATGGCAGTCGGCATCGGCGCTATCGTCCTCAACTCGCTCTCAGGCAAAGCAACGGGCTATAGTGGTCTGTGGCAAGGTTTGGTTGCGGGAGTTACCTTCGGTGTCTTTTTGATTTTGCTCAAATACCTCGGTGGCAACGGCGTGTTCGCCCCCCTCGCAGTGATGCGTGCCGGTGCGCTGCTTGTCACCATTCCATGGCTGTTGATTCGTCGCGGTGGGATGCCCAGCGCAGCCGGCATCGGCCTCGCAATGGCCGCTGGTGCATTCGATTTGAGCGCCAATGCGGCATACATGATCTCGACCCAACTCGGCCGGCTCGACGTCGCCAGCGTGCTGGCATCACTCTACCCTGCAGTGACCGTCCTGTTGGCGTTTTTCGTCAACCGCGAACCCATCAACAGCCTGCAACGCATCGGCCTGGTCACCACCCTCGTCGCGACCGCACTGATTGCACTCTAGCGGGGATATCTGGCTATCGTCACCAAAAAACGTGCGTACGAGTTTCCTCGTACGCACGTTCGTGATTTACGCTCCCCGCGGTATCAGCTCCGGACAATCACACGGAGCCCACCGAGCAACGCAGCAGGCACGGCGGCAACTGCATCCGCCGGCAATCCTTCCTGATCTGCACCCAGGATACAGATCATCAATGCCAAGACGATTTGGGCCTCTGGGTAGCCGGTAATTGCCTTACAGGCATCGATAATATCTGCATCCAGGTTGACTTCAGCCAAGCGCTCAAACGACCAGACGCCAACGTCCGGATAGCGTGCCAGGAGCTGCTGTGCGGCGAGTTGCAATCGCTCTGCAGCGAGCGTCTTCTCGTCTTCGTCAAAAAATGCAGCATAGGTGTGTGGTGATGACAACATCAGTGGTGCAGAAGCCGGGCCGGAATCCATATCCATTTCGGAATCAACATCCATATCCTGCAGAAGTGCCGCCCTGCGATAGACCCCGCGCATCGGAGCATACTGCGGCATCGAGTATGCAACCGCTTGCATTCGACCACCATGCCAATCTTCGGCCATCTGCTGCTGCACCTTGACCGCTATGGTGTGGCCGATGACCTTCTCGTCGAGGGCATGCACCGCGACGGCGACCAGTGCCGTCTCGTCGGTCACCAACTGATGCGTCACCGCCCAGTCGATGCGGAACTGACTGGCCAGATTGGGCAGATGCGTCGCTGCCACCGTCCGACTGAAGTCCCCCATCAATGCCTCGGGCACAACCTGGGTCACCAACGGGTATGCCACACCGTCGACCTGCAACGTCTGTTCTGCGGGACGGTCCATCGCCCCCGTCACCAACTGATGCATGCCACGGAACTGCGGCACCGCGCCACTCTGCCAGGCGCGCACCGCAGCGCCGGTGTCGAGCACCGACTTCGCCACCGGGATCGATCGGATGCGCTGCGCCACCCGGGTGATGGCATCGTCGATGCGCTCGTTGGGAGTCACCGACTCACAAAATCCCCGCGTCGCCTCGGCGAGTTTGCGCAACTCGCTATCGGCCGGCGTATGGCCAATCACCAACGGGTACACCGCGTGACCCAGTTTGCTCATCTTACTGGCGACTGCCGCAATCCCGTATGCCTCGCCGTCGGTCAACAAAATCACCACACACGGATGATCGTTGGTCGGCATGGCGAGCACATGCGTCAATGCTTTGACGGTCTCGGTACCACCCAAGTCGGCATCAATGGTCTTGATCCACTGCTGCATCTGTTTGCGCACGGTCTGCCCTACCGTCATCAGGCCCGGCGTCACATCGACGACGTCGCTCCCAAACCGCGTCACCGCGATCGAATCCCCGTCACGCAACAGCGACAACAACCGTGTCACCGCACTGCGGGCCTGCACAATCGACGTCCCACCCATCGACCCCGAGCAATCGACCAACAATTTGACATGCATCGGCTCGTCGACCTGGTCCGCCAGTACCGGGATCTGCACAAAGCTCGCATACCACTGTTGCCCCGCATGCATCCCCTGCACGCTAGCCCGGTAATCGCCATACCCGCCGATCAACAGCACCACATCACGATCCATCGTCGCGCCGTCGATATGCACCGTCGTCAGTGACTCGCTCTGTACAATCTGTGCCACGTGACTCGGCACCGTCAGTTGCGCCGCATCCACCCCGTGGATCTGGGCCACAAATGTGAACGGATACACCACATCAATACCCGTCTCGGGCGCGTCGTCGCGGCTCAGCCCTGACGCAGCCGGGGTACCGTAGCGCGGCGCAATCGTGGTAGGGACCGCTATCCGCAGGGTGCCGCCGTTAGGGATCAGCAACTCACTACTGCGAACCGTCACAACCACCGTCTCGCCTGCCCCGAGATTGCCGATATTCGCCGTGTACATGCCGGCAGTGTGCGTCAGCAACAACACCGTGTCGCCGTCATCGACTGCTTTTTGCTTGCGTGCACGTGCCTCGGGGGCCGGATGCACCTGCCCCACAAACTGCTTGCCGCGCACCGTAAACGACACCCCCAGCAACGTAGCCGTAGCCGGCATGGGGAAGGTGTAGCGCACGTCCAATACATCGTCGGTCGGATTTTGGTAGGTCTGCGTCGTCTCCATCGCGACGTACATCCCCACCACGTCGACTTCTACGGCCACCGATTGCAACACCACCAACGCACCGTTCGTCGCTTCCATCTGGGCATGTTCGTGTTCTCGCATGGCATTCTCCTTTTTCGCTCGAATGATTATTTATATCACTATTACGTTTTTCTGTCAATAGCCGCACGTCCAGGAGCACAGAGGACATCGATTACAAGTTCATGACAAAGTCGGTCAATGTGCACTGATATGCCTCAGCAATGGGTTGTGGTAGCGTTTTCTACGACAGTGTGTGGTATATTTTCGTACACGCTGTAGTAGCAAGGTATTCTATGACCCGTATCACCGCTCCCTTTATCATCAGCGTCATGGTGTGTATCCTGCTGGTGCCCCTGATGGGCCGTACCGCGCCAATACACGCCGAAGACCGCTTATTACCGACGGCCGCTGTCGTGCCGCCGACCTATACGCCGGTGCCGACCGCGACGACCGAACCGACGCCCACGGCGACTGCCGAAGCCTTGCCCACTGCGGTGCCGGCCCCGACCGATGTTGCCGGCGCGGTGACAGACGCAACTGCCCTACCCGTTGCCACCGTCAGCGGTCGCGCCAGTGATGTCACTGCACCCATCGCCACACCAGTGCCCGATGCAGCGACCGCACCAATTGCAACGGCGGTCAGCGCGAGCAACCCCGCTCTTGCTGATACAACCACCGCTCCGCAGGCGGCACCCGTTGTCGTGGCAGTCGCCCAGCAACCGGTCGTCCAACCGACGGCAATCGTCCTCCCGACTGCAGCCCCGATGCAACCGCTGACCCAGCCCATCTCCAAAAATCCTGCGCTCCAGACCACCACGGGCATCGTCGATAGTCTCCACATTTGGGGCACGCAACCGTTGGTCATGCTGATGCTCATCTGTGGGTGCGCGGGCTTTGGGTTCTTGTATTACGGCCAAAAAAACTAACCGCCAACAGCAATCGTCCCCGGTACTTGAACCGACCCACTGCAGTGCAGTGGGTCGGTTTGTTTGGCGCACGGACAATCCATCGAGGTATCGTGCTCGCACCAGGTCGGATCAGTGGCACACGACGCAGACGCAGGGGAAAGCCGGCCCCTGCGGGACCGGACCAGCCCTACGGGTGCGCTCTGCGGCACGCGACAGCGCTGCTGCACACGCGTCGTCAGGAAGGCACGAAGATACCGGCGCGCAACGCCCACCGCACACGCCCCGTCTCCCCGGATCACGCGTACCCAACGACAACGCCCCGCACGGCGTACCGTGCGGGGCGTATGGAGTAATCGACCCGATTAGGCTTGTGCGCCCCGGGCTGCATCACGGCGATTGGCCAGCCACGACGCAAGCACCGCGACAAGCAAGGTCGTCACAATCACACCCAGTGACCATTCGACGGGAATGTACATCTTGGTGCCCAGCAGATATTTGGTGGCATCGGGGACCAGCATCTTGATACCCACAAAGGTCAAGATGAATGCCAGTGCGGGCTTCAAATAGCGCACCGAACCCATTGCACCAGCCATCACGAAGTACAGCGACCGCAAACCCAAAATGGCAAACACGTTCGATGTATAGACGATGAACGGATCTTTTGTCACCGCAAAAATGGCCGGGATTGAGTCGACCGCAAAGATCAAGTCGCTGATTTCGACAACCAACAGCACCGCCAACAACGGCGTCGCCATCAAGATCCCTTTGCGCTTCACAAAGAAGTTCTGACCGTCATAGCCATCCGTGACCGGCATGATACGGCGCAACAACTTGACCACACCGTGCTGTGTCGGGTCAGCTTCGTGGCCGCCCGAAGTGACCATACGAATACCCGTGAAGATGAGGAACGCACCGAAGATCCAGATAATCCAATGGAACTGTGTCAACAACGCAGCACCGGCAGCAATCATGATGCCGCGCATTACCAGCGCACCCAACACACCCCAGAACAACACGCGATGCTGGTACGCAGGTGGTACCGCAAACGACGAAAAAATCAACACAAAGACAAAGACATTATCTACACTGAGTGATTTTTCGATCAGGTAGCCGGTCAAGAACGCCAGCGCTGCTTCGCTGTTGGTGTACGTACTCTCGGGCCACACTTGCTCCCAGTAGAAATAAATCCCCGCATTGAATACGAACGCCAGTCCAATCCAGACAATGCTCCACCAGGTCGCTTCCTTCACACTCACGGCGTGGGCGTGCCGGTGGAAAACCCCCAAGTCCAGGGCCAACATCCCCAAGACAAAGACATTGAAGGCCACCCATATCCACGTCGCATCCATGCCACACTCCTCTGTTTATGACTTCTTTCAGACACGTTGATTAAACGCATTTGAAACAGTTTTAGTTGCATATAATGCAAAACCTGCACGTTTTTCGAAAAAAAACGTGCAGGTTGCGGTTGAATCATCGCCCGCAGCAGATCAGGCGAGGTATGTGGGGGGGTATGTCGGCGGACAACCAGGGGCGCCGTACACGTCGCCCGCAGAAACACACCGCAGCAGATCGGGCGAGGGCGGGCGTGGCGTGGCGAGGTACGGGAGATGGCGGGAGATGGCGGGAGATGGCGGGAGATGGCGAGATAAGACGGGCGAGGTGTACCTCGCCCCTGCCCATCCCAAAACCTCATTCCTAATTCCTAATTCCTAATTCTTTCTACTCTGCCCAGCGCTTGGCGAGCGCAATCATTACGTCGCTGCCGCGTTCCATGTCTTGGACGGTGACCCACTCGAGCGGGCCGTGCGCATTGTGCCCGCCGGTAAACACATTGGGGGTCAACAGGCCGCGCTCGGTCAAGCGCGAGCCATCGGTACCGCCACGCACGGGTTCGTCGTACGACTGCACGCCCACATCGGCACAGGCGGCCCGCAGTTTTTCCATGATTTCGGGGCGGTCACGCAGCCAATAGCCCATGTTGCGGTACGAAGAGCTGATGGTGCAGCGGATCGCGGCCGTGGGGTAGCCAGCCTGCAGTGCGGCACAAATGAGACGCAGCATCTCGCCTTTGGCGGCGAGTTTTTCGTTGTCGTGATCACGGATGATAAAGCGCACCGTCGCGCTGGCCGTCGACCCTTCGATACTGGTCGGATGGATAAAGCCGACACGACCCGTCGTGCTTTCGGGTGCGGCAAATTCGCGCGGCAACATACCCAGCAACTTGCCGGCCAGATGCACAGCGTTGACCATCCCATAGGCATGGGCAGTGCCCGGGTGCGTCGACACCCCGGTGATTTCGACCACAGCCCCGTCTGCCGAGAATGTCTCCCAGCTGACTTCGCCGACCGCGCCACCATCAAACGTATAGGCAGCGACGGCACCGAGTTGCGCGATATCGAGATGATCGACGCCATGGCCTATTTCTTCGTCGGGGTTAAAACAAATCCGGATCGGCCCATGAGCAATCGTTTTGTCGCTCAGCAACCGCGCAGCTGCCGTCATGATGATGGCAATCCCGGCTTTGTCGTCGGCACCGAGCAAGGTCAAGCCCGACGCGGTTATCAGGTCCTTCCCCACTGCGGTGAGGATGTCGGCGTACATCGGGTTGCTCGGATCAATCACCTGCCGCGGGTCATCCGGCAACACAATGGTCCGACCATCGTAGTTGGCATGCACGATGGGCTTGACGTTTTCGCCGCTATAATCCGGCGCCGTATCGACATGGGCGAGGAACGCCACGACCGGCTTGTGCTCGAGCCCTGGGGTCGCGGGGATGGTCGCCATGACGTAGCCGTGTTCGGTAATGACCACATCCTGCGCGCCCAGTTCGGTCAGCTCGGTCTTAAGGAGGCGCAACAAATCCCACTGGCGCTCGGTCGACGGGTAGGTTTTGGAATACGGGTCGCTGGTGGTATGGATTTTGACATAGCGCAAAAAGCGCTCACGGAGTTGGTGTGGCATGGTCGGTCATCCTTTCGCTTGTGCAATGCGGTCATTATACTCGCCTCGTCACCGAGGGGCGGATTGTATAATGGTTCCACACCACAGACAAGAGGCAGCGCGTGCATCGCTTTGTATCATTCACAACATATCCCGCCCGCATGATTTTTTGGCTCTCTACTGCGCTCCTGATAGCGACGGGGAGTGGCCACTTCTATGCCAGCGACGAAGAAAAGATGTTCGCCACTACGCTCCGCATGTGGGACGCCTTCCGTGCCGTGTTCGACCCGAGTGTCGTGGCTGAGCGCCCCATCCTCAGCGTCTATGGACCCATGCAGTCCCTGATTGCACTGCTCACCCTGCCCATGGGGGCGCTCTTGAGCGCGGTCGGTCCAACCGAAATGAACGCCTGGCTCGTCCGCATCCCAGCGACCTGGGGCAATGCCGCCATCGTCGCCGCTGTCGGTACCCTGCTCGGGTGGTTGGTGAGTCAACGCATGCAACGACCGTCCATTGGTGCGGCGGTCGCCCTCACCTACATCGTCGGGACGCCTGCGTTGTCGTACGCCAGTAGCTTTTTTTCTGAACCCGACGCATCGCTGTGGCTGTTGTGTGCCGCACTACCCGTCTTGGTAGCGAGCGATACGCGGCTTTCGCCACGCAGCATCGTCTTGAGTGGATTCGCCTGCTTGCCAGCGATACTGGCCAAAGTCGCCGTCGCGCCCGCCGTCGCCGTCATTGCCGTCTGTGTAGGCCTGAGTTGTCTACAACGGTGCGACTGGCATACCATTCTCCGCTGGGGTGCGGGTGCGACGGCTGCACTCGTGGTTTTTCTCGTGTACAACCTCCTCGCCCGTGGCGGGTTGTTGAGCTCGGGCTACAACGCCAATCAGAGCAGTTTTGCGTTCGATTGGGGGATGATTGGGACGGGGATGTTGGGGCAGTTTTTCAGCCCTGGCAAAAGCATATTTTTGTATGCGCCACTGCTCCTGCTCTGGCCAATCGGCATCGTGCTGCTCCGCCGCGACCTGCGGTGGAGCCTGGCACCCCTGGCCATCAGCGGCGCGGTGATTCTGATCCACACCAATGTCGTGTTTTGGCACGGCGACGGGGCCTGGGGGCCGCGCTATCTGTTGCTCTGTCTGCCGTTCATGGTGTTGCCGCTGGGTGCCGTCTATGCCTGGCTGGCGGACCAACCACGGCGCATCCGTTGGGCAGTCTGTGGGCCACTGATTGTGCTGACCCTGTTGGTCCAAATAGCGGGCCGGGGCATCAATCTGAACGCCTACATCATCGACAGTCGCGACGAACAAACCCGCTTTTATACGCCTGCTGCATCACCCATTTTGGGTCACTGGCGCATGCTGGTAGCGCAACTCGCACGCGATTGGCAGATAGCGACTGCACCGGGAGTGACCCTCGACGGGTTCGTGTACAGCGAAGGCGACCGCACCGCGGGCGCACAGTTCCCCCGCTTTAGTGCGCCCACGGCGCACATCACAATCCGCCCTGCAGCTGACGCCCCGCGTGTCTTGCGCACCAGCATCCACACCTGTCTCGCGCCCGAGCAGGCCACACCCGTCAACATCAGTATCGATGGTCAGCTGCTGGGCACAGTGGCGAGTTGTCCACCACGGAGCATCGCCCTGCTCCTCCGCACCGGGCCACAGCGCGTCACCCTGCAGACCACCGGCGTGCAGGTGGCTGACCTGCCCCAACACGATTGGTACCCACGATTGGGTGTGCTGGTGCAGCAGTTGACCGTCACCGCTGACGGTGTGGCCATGCCGGTGCTGGCCAATCCGACCCCACCGTCGCAGATGCCCGCCGGACCCAATGCGATGCGCATCTGGGCCAGCGATTCGCGCACGGGGTTCTATGATGTCTGGTGGTCGTACCTGTCCGTCCCTGCGTCGGCCCCGGTATGGCCCGTCCAGATGGTCATTTGGGCCATTGTCGTGCTCATCGCCGGTGGTGCCTGGTGGCCGCGGCGGCAGTCGGCATGAGCCGCGAGCGCTACACCACACGGAGTGGTGCACAGCATCCGGCCGGTATGGCCATGGCGCAGATTTTGGCGGCTGCGACGACGGCCGCCGACCCCGGGGTCCAAATCCGGCGGGTGCTCCGGGCCAGCGACACAACGGTCTGGGTGGCAGACGAAGCGCTCACCCCTGCCCGGGTCATCATCTTGGCGGTCGGCAAAGCAGCACCCGCGATGGCAGCAGCAGCGCTGGCGGTCCTGGGGGCGCGGGTGAGCCACGGGCTGGTCGTCTACAAAGACATCGACCCGCACACCCCGCGTGACCCGCGCCTGACCTACCATGCCGCCGGTCATCCGGTACCCGATGCACGCAGTTGTACTGCAGGTGCCGCGGCCTTGGCGTTGCTGGCAGCCGCCGGTGCCGATGACCTCGTGCTGGTATTGCTGTCGGGCGGCGGCTCGGCGTTGCTGGTCGACCTCGCCCCCGGTATCAGCTTGCCGATGCTCCAAGCGCTGACACGCCGCTTGCTCGCCAGTGGGGCCGACATTACGGCAATCAACACCGTGCGCCGGCGCATCGATCGTGTCAAAGGCGGGGGGTTGGCACGCGCCGGCGCGCACACGACCCTGCGTACGTTGATCCTGTCGGATGTCATCGGCAACAGCCTGACGGCTATCGCCTCGGGGCCGACGGTCCCCAATCCCGACGACGCCGACGCCGCCCGGCAGGTCCTGGTAACCGCTGGGATCGATCAGCAGGTCGACCCTGCCGTACTGGCTGCCTGTGCCACCCCCATCACCAGACAACCGGTTGCGCACACGCCCACCATCATTGCCGACATCCGCCAATCGCTGGCTGCGGCGAGCGACGCTGCCCGTGCGGCCGGGTACGCACCAACCCTGGTCTCTGCCGCCCTGGCGGGCGATGCATTGCAGGCAGGCGCGTCGATTGCAGCACTGCTGCGCGCGCTCCCGCCGTCGCGTCAGCCGCGGTGTCTGTTGTGGGGCGGCGAAACGACGGTCACCCTGGTGCCACAGCACGGCCACGGCGGCCGCAATCAAACCGTTGCGCTGGCCATTGCACAAGGGATTGCTGGCGGGACCGATGCCCTCGTGGCTGCCTACGCCACCGATGGCGGCGATGGTCCCACCGATGCCGCAGGCGCCGTGGTAACGGCAACGACGTGGCAACGCGCACAAGACAACGGGCTCGACCCGGCACAGCATCTGAGCCAGCACAACGCCTACCCGCTGTTTGCGGCATTGGGTGATCTGCTCATCCCTGGGCCGACGGGCACGAACGTGAATGATGTGGTTGTTGCACTTGTAGGGAATGATGAATTAGGAATTAGGAATTAGGAATTAGGATTTTTTTGGTGTGCACTGATGATGATGGGATAGCGCTCGACTCAGGAACGGCGAGCCACCAAGAGCAAACTCACCCCCAACACCACTGCACCGAGCCACGACAGCGCACTCATGCGTTCGCCGAGGACCCCAACGGCCAACATGGTCGACACCAACGGCTCGAGCAACGTCAGCGACGCCGCCGTGGTGGCCCCAACAACCGCCAATCCACGCGTATAGAGCACATAACTGAGCACCGTCGGCACCAGTGCTAGGTACAGCAACGACAGCCACGGCAGTCCCGTCAACACCACCGGCGTCTGTGTCAGCCCCAAGAGCAGCACCACTGCAGCGACCGACATAATCACCGCCTGGATGGTCACGGGGTCGGCCTCCGGTGCGACGCGCCGGGTCAACACCGCCAGCAGGCTATAACACAGCCCTGCCGCCACTGCCAGCAGCATACCGATGGGATCGAGGCGCACCGTCGCTGGGCTACCGCCTATCAACACCACACAGCCGATAATGGCCAGCGCGATGCTGAGGACCTGTGGGGCATGCAAGCGCTCGCCCAACCAGACGCGCGCAATACCCAGCGTAAACAACGGTGCGGTGCAAATGTTGAGCAACACGGCATAGGTCAACCCGACGCGCGGGATCGCCGCAAAATAGGTCACATGGTACATCGCAAAGGCAAGTCCCGCCGCACCCAGCAGGAGCCCGTGTGTGCGCGTCAGCCCAACCTGCCAGCGTTGCGCCCGCAGCCGGTGCCAGCCCCACAACACGGGGACAGCCAAGGCCACCCGGCCGCAGGCAATCAGCAACGGATCAGTGCCGGTCGTCCCTCCGCTGAGCACGGCCACGACCAAGCCTATCGTGCCCCACAACGTCGCTGCCAACGCAATCGACAGGACCCCCTGCAGATGCCGCGGAGCACTGCTCATGCATCAGCTCGTTGCGCTAGCTCCTCGCCACGACTCAGCAGACGCAGCATAGGTGGCGTGAGCAGCGTCGTTACCAGTGTCATGACAATCAACGCCGAAAAAATCGTGCGGTCGATAGCACCCGCACTCAACGCGGCACCGGCCAATACCAGGGCCACTTCGCCACGCGACACCATCCCTGCACCGACCATGACCGATCCACGCCAACTCAGGCCGCCCAGTTTGGCACCCAACCCACCACCGAGCAACTTGGTGATCACTGCCACAACGGTGATAACGACGACCAACAACGGCGTCTCGAGGATGCCGTCGGCACTCGCCTGCAGGCCAATGTTGACAAAGAAAATCGGGATAAAAAACGCATAGCCCACCGCTGCCGTGCCGTCGTGCGCGATGTGTTTGTGGTCGAGATGCTTGGTCGCCAAAATGCCCAATACATAGGCACCCGTAATCGCTGCCACACTCCCCAGCGACTCGGCGGACCAGGCGTACAACAACACCAGCGCCATCAAGATGGTCAACGCAGTCTCGCGCTGCGGCAAACGATGCTCAAACCGCACCAACATGGGCAACAATCGATCGCCGACGAACCAGGCAATCGGGAAGAACAAGGTCATTGCCAACAAGGTCAACCCCAGGTTGCCCGTACTGGTGATCAGGTTCATGACGACGGCAAAAATCAACACCCCGAGCACGTCGTCGATGATTGCCGCGCCCATGATGACGGTCCCCTCGCGCCTGCGGAACTGACCGAGCTCGCGCAGTGTCTGCGCCGAGATACTGACACTCGTTGCCATCAGTACCGCGCCGATGAGGACACCCTGCGCCCAGGTAATCTCGGGGAACGCCAGCATCGCCAGCGACCCACCGACCAGCGGCAACACGACCCCACCTGCGGCCGCCAGAAAGGCTGGTTTGCCCACCGCGCGCATGGCGACGGTGTCT
The DNA here is from genome assembly GCA_947462525.1 of Roseiflexaceae bacterium. Classification (GTDB taxonomy): domain Bacteria; phylum Chloroflexota; class Chloroflexia; order Chloroflexales; family Roseiflexaceae; genus UBA965. Next base: position 17,811 of record CANHPK010000004.1, read on the forward strand.
GTTTCCATCCCGGCCATGAACATCAACAGCACCACGCCGATTTCGGCCATGACGGCGATGGTCTCGGACGGGAGCACCCAGCCCAGCACCGCCGGCCCGAGCAGCAGACCCACCAAGAGCTCACCAAAGACTGCCGGCATACCGATACGCAGGCTCAACACGCCAGCGATTTTGGCAGAAATCAATATCAATGCAATCGGCAATAATTGTTCAACGACGTGGAATGATTCGCTGCCGTGTTCCATTTTTGTCCCTTTCGAAATA
>CANHPK010000005.1 GCA_947462525.1 Roseiflexaceae bacterium
CCATCTCGACCCTCGATAGCACCGAGATTGTTGGGATGTGGACCTCGATTGCCGTGACATCGAGTAATCTGCCTGTCATAAGTTATTACGATTCCACCAACGAAAACCTGAAACTCGCGGTGTGTAACAACGCGGCCTGCACGAGCCCCACCATCTCGACCCTCGATAGCACCGGGACTGTTTGGGGGTACACCTCGATTGCCGTGACGTCGAGTAATCTCCCCGTCATCAGTTATTACGATGGCACCAACGGCGACCTCAAACTCGCGGTGTGCAACGATGCCCCCTGCACCAGTCCTACTATCTCGACCCTCGATAGCACCGGGTCTGTTGGGACGTCCACCTCGATTGCCGTGACCTCGAGTAATCTACCCGTCATCAGTTATTTCGATGGCACCAACGGCGACCTCAAACTCGCGGTGTGTACCGACGAGGCCTGCACCAGTCCCACCATCTCGACCCTCGATAGCGCCGGGTATGTTGGGGCGTACACCTCGATTGCCGTGACCTCGAGTAATCTACCCGTCATCAGTTATTTCGATGCCACTAACCAAAACATCAAGCTCCTCTATGCTCCGGTGACCGTGGACGAAGGCAAGCCAAACTCCTTTGCCAAGTCATCACCTACCAACAATGCGACTATCACCAGTACCTCGGCGACATTCACATGGGATGCCATTTCCAACGCCACCGGCTACGAATACTGTATTGCGACCTCAACAGCCGCCTGCACCACGTGGACCAGCACCGGCACAAGCACGACCGCTACGAAGACGGGTCTTGAACACAACACCTCCTACTTCTGGCAGGTACGGGCAATCAATGCGGCTGGGACGACGTATGCAGATAGCATGAGTTTTGGTCTATTCACCGTCGTTCTACCACCAGCTGCCTTCAACAAGACCAGCCCGGCCAATAACGCCACCAACCAACCGGCCACCGTCACGCTCACGTGGGCGGCCAGCACCCGCGCCGCCAGCTACGAATACTGTATTGCGACCTCATCGGCCGCTTGCACCGCGTGGACCAGCACCGGCACAAGCACGACCGCTACAAAGACGGATCTTGAACACAACACCACCTACTACTGGCAGGTACGGGCCATCAATCCGGCTGGGACGACGTATGCAGATGACGTGGGTTTGGGCTTGAGTTTTGGTCAATTCACCGTCGTTCTTGCACCAGCTGCCTTCAACAAGACCAGCCCAGCCAATTACGCCACCAACCAACCGGCCACCGTCACGCTCACGTGGGCGGCCAGCACCCGTGCCGCCAGCTATGAGTACTGTATTGCGCTGACGCAGGCCGCTTGTACCAACTGGAAGAGCACCGGCACGAAGACCACCGTCGCCGTCTCTGGCCTCGCCAAAGGCAAGGTCTACTTCTGGCAGGTCCGCGCCAAGAACACCGGCGGGACCACCATCTCATCAGGTGGGTATCGAACGTTCACCACCCAGAAGTAGTGCGCTCCCTGCAGATCCGCCACAGCCTCGGCTGTGGCGGATTGTTTTTTGGGAGATGCAGGTACAAAGAAAAGATGAGGGCACACCACGGTGCACTCTCACCCATTCCCTAGTTACTTTTCCGTAGCCACAAACGTGACCGTCAAGGCGGCCTCGTCCTCGGCCTTGAGCACACCACCGATATCCGGCGCGGCAAAGCCGAAATCGCTCATCTTGATGATCGTTTTGGCCTCACCCGTCACCGTATCACCCTGCAATGTGCCGACCACCGTCCACTCGACTGGCTTGGTGACGTCGCGTACGGTCATGTCGCCCACCAGCGTGAACGTGACTTGTGCACCCTCGGTATAACTTTCGGGCAGGTTCAGCGCTCCAGTCGATACAAAATCAGCATACGGGTACGTGTCTGACTCCAACCACTGTCGGCGGATTGCATTATCACGACGCGGGCTGTCGCTTTTGAGTGTGCGCAAATCGACGCGGATACGGGTGACCTTGCCGCTCGGCTTGTCATTAGTGGCTACTTCAAATGCACCCTCGACCGCATTGGTCACGCCGACAGCGGTAAACAATCGGTTGTCCGAGAAGAAGATTTCTTCGACCGCATAGGCGGCGCTACTCTGCGCACTATCGATCTCAAACACACGTACCGCGGCCGGTTCGGCCGCTACTGCGGTTGAGTCGGCCGGGGCTGCAGTCGGCGCGACGTCTGCGACCACAACCGTTGGCTCTACGGCTGATTCGGTCGGCGTCGTTGGACTCGGTTCTACAGCCGGAGTGGGCGTCCCACAACTCACCAAAAAGAGAAGGAAACCTACGAGCAGTACATTCTTCATTCGGTGTTTTCCCTCTCTCGGTTGACTTTATTGCTCCTATCAATAATAATACCCCACATCCGAACGCGCACACGTGTGCACACCAAAAATCAGAACAGAGAGCGAGGCATGGATGGTGCGGAGAGTCTCCATCATGGATATCGCAGAGCGGGCGGGGGTTTCGCACACCACCGTGTCGCGGGCATTACGTGGGCACACCCGGATCAGCGCGGTAGTACGCGGACGAATCATCGAACTCGCAGACCAAATGGGATACGTCCCCAATGCGATTGCACAGAGTCTGCAACAACAACAGAGCTGTACCATTGGTGTGGTCATTTCCGACATAGCAGACCCATTCTGGGGCGAGGTCGTCAAAGGAATCGACGACGTGTGTACCTCCAACGGGCAGTCGGTGTTGCTCCATGCAGCAGCCCACGACGAGAAGCTTCAGATCACGGCGATACGCAGACTGCAACAACGCCGGGTCGATGGGATTATCGTGGTCGATTCGCAACTCGGGCCGAGCGAAATCCGGCAGCTCGAAGCGAGTGGTTCGCCGATGGTCTTCATCAATAGCCAACGCACCTTCGAATCATCGTCGCTCCGTAGCGTGACCATCGATAATTATGCCGGGGGAGCGATTGCTGCTGATCATCTCGTGGCTCTCGGTCATCAAAAAGTTGCGTATTTTGGATCGCCCAAACGGCCAGGATCCAATCTCAAACGGTCGCTGGGATTCATCGATACGTTGGTCGCCCATGGAGTCCAACGGAGCCGCATCGTTCAGGATGAATGTGCTACCGACATCGCCGATATCGACGGCGGATACACGATGGCACAGGCCCTCAATGAGCCCGGGGTAACGGCGGTTTTTTGTTATAACGATGCGATTGCATTGGGCGCGTTAGCGGGATTTCGTGCCAACGGAGTAGCCGTCCCCCACAAAATCAGTGTGGTCGGCTTCGACGATCTGGCCATGGCCCGCTACAGCTGGCCGCCGTTGACCACGATTGCACAACCCAAAGAACTCCTCGGCCAAACAGCGATGCACAATCTGGCCACCCTTATCGGCGGAGCATCTGTTGCTGATGCCGTGTTGGTCCCGTCACTTCTTATCCGCGATAGTAGTACCCCTCTATTGAAAGGACTCCGCTCATGACACCGACCTATACCGCAGCAAATCTCCTGGTGGCGCCTGGCAATGCCCGTGACCCCCATGTCGTCGTCGAAGTCACTCCTGAACTTGCACAGTGGCAACACATCAACTTCCAGGTACGGCGACTCTCCAAAGGTGGTGCGTGGAGTTTCGCCACAACCACCCAAGAATGTGCCATCGTGATGCTCAGCGGGAGCGCACATGTCGACAGCAGCGCCGGCACCTGGGACATCGGCGGGCGGCCACACGTTTTTGCGGGTGGCGCCTATGTGCTCTACCAGTCGCTCCACACGTCGTTTACCGTGCATGCATCGAGTGATTGCGAGTTTGCGTTTACCTGGGTCGAAGCAACCACCCCGCTCGCACCGGTCCTCGTGACGCCGGCCGACATCAAGCAAGAAATCCGTGGCGGCGACAATGCCACCCGCCAGATCAACCAACTCATGCCTCCAGGTTTTGCCTGCGAGCGACTCGTCTTGGTCGAGGTATACACGCCGTCGGGGAGCTGGTCGAGCTATCCTCCACACAAGCACGATGTGCATCGCGTCGGCCCTGACGGCACATTGCTCGAGGCGAATCTCGAAGAGGTCTACTTTTATAAACACGACAAACCCGACGGCTTCGCGTTCCAGCGCGTGTATACCGACGAGCAGTCACCCATCCATGCGGCCGGTTCGCCCATCGATGCGGTGCTGGTAGCCCGTCCAGACCACGTGGTCCTGGTCCCTGCGGGGTATCACCCGGTCACCAGCGCACCTGGCTACACCACGTATTACCTCAATGTCTTGGCAGGCAGTGCACAGTCGCTGGCCAACGTCGATGACCCACACCACACTTGGGTCAAAGACCACTACCAAGGGCTCGACCCACGGCTGCCGCTCTACCCGCAAGGGAGCTAACCATGGCACGTACCTACGATGTCTTGACGATGGGGCGATCGTCGATAGATTTGTATGCCAACGACGTCGGAGCAGCGTTCGTTGACATCAAAAGCTTTGCTGCATATGTCGGTGGCTGCCCGACCAACATCAGTGTGGCTGCCCAGCGACTCGGTTCGCGCACCGCGCTGTTGACCGCGGTCGGGGTCGATCAGGTGGGCGACTTCATCCTCAATTTTTGTATCAACGAAGGCATCGAAACACGGTACAGCCCGCGCAAAGCCGGTCACCGCTCCAGTGCAGTAGTGCTGGGGATCGAGCCGCCCAACAAGTTCCCGCTGACCTATTATCGTGACAATTGTGCCGATATCGAACTCACCATCGACGACGTATTGGCCAGCCCCATCGCCGATGCGCAGTATCTGTTGGTCAGCGGGACAGGGTTCTGCAAAGAACCATCACGGAGCGCGACGCTGTTTGCATGCGAATACGCACAGCGACACGGGACAACGGTCGTCTTGGACATCGATTTTCGCCCCGACCAGTGGCACGATGCACGTGCATTCGGCGTGACGCTGCGCTCGGTGTTGCGGACGGTCGACATTGTCTTGGGCACCGAAGACGAAATCAACGCCATGATGATGGGCGAAGACAACACCGTCACGCTCACCCACTCACAGGTGTCGGATGCACGGGTCAGTGGCGATGTCGACGTCGCAATCGATACCGTGCTTGGGATGGGACCAAAGGTACTGTTCCAAAAGCGCGGCGCTGCGGGATCACGCGTCCATGTCGTTACACCGGCGGGGATCGACCGCATCGACGCAGCTGGATTCCCCGTGCAGGTCTACAACATTCTCGGCGCGGGTGATGCCTACGCCGGCGGTGTCATCCATGGCCTCGCACACGGCTGGAGCTGGCATCGCGCCGCGCGCCTGGGCAATGCCTGCGGCGCAATTGTCGTCACCAAACACGGCTGCGCCAACTTTATGCCAACGATGACCGATATTGAGCATTTCATCGGCATGCACGGAGATTTGTAGGACCGTTTTTTCATGAGAAAAGAGCACGGCATGTCTACCACACGTCTCACCGTCGCGCAGGCACTCGTCACGTTCCTGACCCAACAATACGTCGAGCGCGACGGCCATGAGCAGCGATTTTTCGCCGGCTGCTTCGGCATTTTCGGGCACGGCAACGTATCGGGGATGGGCCAAGCGTTGCAACAAATCCCTGCACTCCGCTACTATCAAGCACGCAACGAGCAGGCCATGGTGCATGCGGCCACGGCGTTCACCAAAACTGCCAATCGCCTGCAGACCATCGCCTGCACAACGTCGATTGGACCGGGAGCAACCAACATGGTCACCGGTGCGGCCACCGCCACCATCAATCGTCTGCCGGTGCTGTTGCTGCCCGGCGACATCTTTGCACGGCGCAATGTCGACCCCGTGTTGCAGCAGCTCGAATGGGCCCAGAGCCGTGATGTGTCGGCCAACGACTGCTTCAAGCCGGTCAGCAAATACTGGGATCGCATCAACCGGCCCGATCAGCTCAGTAGCGCCCTGCGTGAGGCAATGCGGGTGCTGACCAGCCCCAGCGATGCCGGCGCGGTCACGTTGGCGTTGCCCCAGGATGTCCAAACCGAAGCCTACGACTTCCCCACGGCATTGTTTGCACCGCGTGTTTGGCACATTGCACGGCAACGCCCCGACAGCGCAGCGCTCCGCCGTGCCGTCGCACGCATCCGCGCCGCCAAGCGCCCACTCATCGTCGCCGGTGGTGGGGTGATTTATAGCGATGCGACGGCAGCATTGACCGCATTCGTCGAAGCCACCGGCATCCCCGTCGGCGAAACGATGGCCGGCAAGGGATCGCTGCGCTACGACCATTGCCTCAATCTCGGCGCTATCGGGGTCACTGGCACATTCGCTGCCAATCAGATTGCCCGTGACGCGGACCTCGTCATCGGCATCGGTACGCGCTACGGAGATTTCACGACGAGCTCCAAAACTGCATTTGCGGACCCCAATGTACACTTCATCAACATCAACGTGTGTGAACTCGACGCCGTCAAGCACGGCGCAACGATGCTGGGAGGTGACGCCCGGGTCACCCTCGAAGAACTCTTGATTGCGTTGCAGGGCTATACCGTCGATGCCGACTATCGCGCTACCGCCCAACGCCTCAGCGCCGCCTGGGACGTCGAAGTACAACGCATCTACGACATCCGGCTGACTCCACTGCCCAGCCAGGGTGAGTTGATTGGCGCAGTCAACGACCTCTCTGACCCCAGCGCGATTATGGTCTGCGCGGCCGGTAGTCTGCCGGGCGACCTGCACAAACTCTGGCGCGCTCGCCACCCCAAAAACTACCACCTCGAGTACGGCAACAGCTGCATGGGGTACGAGGTCGCCGGCGGGCTGGGCATCAAAATGGCTGCCCCGGAGCGCGAGGTCTATGTGATGGTCGGCGACGGTAGTTGGCTTATGATGTCGACCGAGTTGGTCACTGCCATCCAAGAAGACCGCAAACTCATCGTCATCCTGATGGACAACGACGGCTACAAAAGCATCGGCGGCCTGAGTCGTTCACTCGGCCAAGAAGGCTTTGGTACGCGGTACGCCTATAGTCACGACAACCGGGTCACCTCCGACGCCGATGGCAACGACGTCGAGCGCATCCCCGTCGATCTGGCCCAAAACGCCCGCAGTCTGGGCGCGACCGTCATTGAATGTAACGATTACGATTCGTTCGTAGCAGGCATCGCCCAGGCTCGGGCCAACACAACCACGACCGTCGTCTATGTACGCAATGACCGCTATCACGGGGTACCCGGCTATGACAGCTGGTGGGATGTCCCGCCTGCAGAGGTCAGCACCAGCCCCGAGGTACAGCAGAAACGCGCTGAATGGCAGCAGAACCGCATTCGCGAACGCGATTACCTAGGATAAATCGATGACATCACCACTCCGCATTGCACTCCTCGGCGCGGGTCGCATCGGCCAGGTCCATGCACGCACCATTGTCCAGCGTGTGCCATCGGCACGCCTCGTCGCGATTGCAGATCCTATGCCCGATGCAGCGGCCAATCTGGCTGCGCGTTTCGGCGTCTCGACGGTCAGCACCGACTGTCTGGCACTCATCAACGACGCCGCCATCGATGCCGTCATGATTTGTACGCCGACCGACACGCACGCCGCCTATATCAAAGCGGCTGCAGCAGTCGGCAAGCACATCTTTTGCGAAAAGCCGATTGCCCTCGACCTCGCCGAAACCGACAGTGCCCTCGCTGCAGTATCCGCTGCAGGAGTGACCCTACAAATCGGCTTCAACCGACGGTTCGATGCGAATTTCGTACGCATGCACCAGGCTGTGGCAGACGGCACCATTGGGACCCCAAAAATCATTCATATCATCAGTCGCGATCCTGCCCCACCGCCCATCAGCTACATCAAGGTCTCGGGCGGCATCTTTCTCGATATGACCATCCACGATTGGGACATCGCCCGCTTCTTGATGGGCAGCGACATCGAAGAGGTGTATGTCCAAGGAGCGGTCACGGTCGACCCTGCCATTGGCGCAGCCGGCGACATCGACACACACGTGACGGTGTTGCGCTTCGCCAATGGCGCTATCGGTACTATCGACAACTGCCGCCAGGCGGTCTATGGCTACGACCAACGGGCCGAAATCTTTGGGAGTGCCGGGAGCATCGAAACAGCCAACAACTACCCCAACAACACCACGCTCAGCACGGCGAACGGCGTGAGCCGCGATCTCCCGCTCAATTTCTTCATGCAACGCTATGCCGAAGCATACGCTGCCGAGATAGAGTCATTTGTACACGCAGTGACCAACGGCACCCCTGCCCTCGTGACCGGCGAGGACGCACGCAAAGCACTCATCGCAGGGCTCGCAGCATGGCGTAGCTACAACGAACGCCGCCCCGTACGATTGGCAGAATTTGTATGAAAACACACCCTGCAGCACCCATCAGCGTGGCATTCATCGGCGCTGGGCGCATCGGCCTGATGCACCTCACCAACCTCTCGCGCATGCCAGGCGTGCGTGTGGTCGAAGTCGTTGATGCGCACCTCGCGGCTGCCCAACAGGGCGCAGCCATCGTCGACGCACCCCGCGCCAGTACCAACCCGCTCGGGGCAATCAACGCAGCGGATGTCGACGTTGTGCTCATTGCGACCCCGACTGCAACGCATCCCGAACTCATCGCGGCAGCAATCACCGCCGGCAAACCCGTCTGGTGCGAAAAACCGGTCGCACTGTCGCTGGCAGACGCTGCCACGGTGCGCGACCTTGCTGCCCAACACAACGTACCCGTGATGATTGGCTACATGCGCCGCTTCGATGAGCGGTATGCCCAACTCAAACGCCGCATCGATGCCGGCGAACTCGGCGCTATCGAGCGCTTCCGTGCGGTCAGTATCGATGCTGCACCACCGAGCTTGGCCTTCATCAAAACCAGCGGCGGCATCTGCATCGATATGCTGATCCATGATTTTGATTTGGCACTCCATCTGGTCGGGCCGATTGTAGCGGTCCACAGTTGGGGATCGGTCCTCGTCGACCCTGGGTTCTATGATGCCGATGATGTCGACACGGTCATGGTGATGTTGAAGTTTGCAAACGGTGCACTCGGTGTGGTCGAAGGCGGGCGCCGCACCACGTGGGGTTACGATATCCGCACCGAGGTGTCGGGAGCATTGGCACGTGCATTTGTGGCAGCCCCGGGTGCAATGCCCAGCGACGGTGATGGCGCGCCTGCGCTTGTGCCAGACCAGTCGTTTGCAAATCGTTTTGTCGATGCATATGTGAGCGAGCTTGCGTATTTCTTCCGCTGTCTCCGTGAGCAAACAACACCGAAGCCCGACATTGCGGATGCAATGGCGAGCCTCAGAGTGGCGCGGGCTGCGACCGAAAGCCTGCGGACCGGCACCGTCGTCACACTCGAACTTGACTAGTCCGGGTTATTCCCATTCGGGTATTTGCAGCCCCGTATGCGCACGTAAGCGTGCCGTGTATGGGGCATATGATTCGCGCAGGTGCGCGCGTAACGCGGGGGTCAGTTCTTCTCCGGCGGCTTCGCTGTTGGCATTGATGACATCACCACGGGTCGCCGCCCGGTACTGTTGATCGACCCCCAAAAATGCATACAATCCGCGCACCGATGCGTCCTGTACAAACATCTGCTCATAAATGAGGATGTGTATCTGCTCAGGGCGGAAATACCGTTCATACATTTCGATATACTCGATGTATCTTCCACGGCGCAGGTACGCATAGGGCGACACCGAAAACCGGGCGTGATCATAGTGCTCCACCCGCGCAGCCTCTTGGGTGAACGCCTCTGCCATCGACAACGTCTCGACCCCGTGGAACAGACTAAAGCGATAATTCGAAATCGCACGTTCGATGGGATCGCGCAACACAAAAACGATTTTTGCATCGGGAATCATCGCCGCCAACGCAGCCGCTGCCGATTCGACTTCGATATAACTGGTGCTTTTCTCGCCGAGCATCCGCACGTGCGGTTTTTTTCCAAAATACGTCTGCCGATAATACGCGTATCCTTGGCTATGCAGCGCAGGATTCAGAAAGAACTTCGGCTCGGGGCGCACCGGCAGTGCCATCTCGATATCGGGATGATCTGCGCAGAGGTAGTATGCATAGGTCGTCCCAGAACGCTGGGCACCACCAATGAAAAAGTGCTGGTCGGTCATTCGATAATCTCTTTTATGTAGTATGTCTCGCGCGAATTCAGATGTTGCAAGATACGAATCACATACTCGCCCAGCATCCCTAACATCAGAATAATAAGTCCATTGAGCACCGCCAACATAACGATGATGCCGGTCCAACCTTCGATTTGAATGTTATCGAGCAACTTCCGCACGACCACGATAATGCCAATGAGAAAGCTCACCATCGAAATAGCAAAGCCGGTCAATGTGACCAGCCGCAACGGCCAAATCGAATAATTAAAGAGAATACGCAACACCAAGCTGAGAATCTTGTACAGGTTGTAGTTGCTCTTGCCTTCTGCACGTTCGAGATGTTGTACCGACGCATTGCCCACCGAATGCGCAAACATCAACGCAAGCCCGGTTGTATATGGGTACGAGGTCTTGTAATCGAGCATCCGCGTCACGACATCTCGGCGCATCAGTCGAAAATTGCTCGGCGTAATATCCGCTGGGCAGAGGAAGATTTTGTTGTTCATCGTGTGGATAATCCCACTGCCGATGCGGCGCACAAGACTGTGTTTCTTTTGTTGAAATTTACCGAACATCACATCGTGATTGCCCTCTGCGGCGCCTCGTACGAGATGAATGATTTCTTCGGGGGGATTCTGCAGATCATCATCAATGGTGATGACGTATTCACCCCGACTCTGATGCATCCCTGCAAAAACGGCATTATGCTGGCCGTAATTACGCAGCAAATTGAGGGCTATCACCGGTTCGTGCTGGCGTGCCAACTCTGCAATGACGGACCAACTCGCATCGCGGCTGCCGTCATTGATAAGGATGATTTCGTATGTCCAACCGTGTGCCACAAAAAACGCCATCGTCCGCTCGACGACAGTCGTAACGATACGGGCACTGTTGTACACGGGGATAACCACCGAATACACGGGAGTCTGCACCATGCAGTCTTTCTCCTCCAAAACAATGCCCGTATCATACCATATCACTCACGCCAAAGGCTTGAGACCGGCTTCTATTTCGCGCCGACGACCTTCGAGAAACGGCGGCAACGAAAGGCGCTGCCCCATCGTCTCGAGTGACTCATCCTGCGCAAATCCCGGACCGTCCGTGGCGATTTCGATCAGGATGTTCCCTGGTACGCGGGTATACACCGATTGAAAGTAGAACCGGTCGATAACGGTCGTTGGTTGCAACCCAACAGAGCGCAACCGTTCGATCCAAAACATTGCGGCGTCGACATCGGGGACGCGGAACGCAATGTGATGCACCCCGCCGGCCCCGAGACGACTCGGTGGCATGTCAGGTGCAATCTGTACAACCAGGGTACCGCCTGCTATCTCACCGGCCGAAAAAAGGAGCAGTGTACGCTCCGGGATGGTTGGATGTGCCATCTCGTGGTGAAAAGTAAACCCAAACACATCGCGATACAACAGTTCCATCTGATCACGGCTACGCACCGTGATGCCCGTACCGAACAGTCCGGTGATTGCATGTGCGATAGGAACGTCGGTTTTGTCCCACGGCACACCACCAGGAGTACCCAAATCACTGATGAGCATCAGCTGTTGACCCTCGGGGTCGCGGAACGCCACCGCCGGCCGATTACCCATCCATTGAAACGGGGCATCATGATCAATGCCATGTGCATCAAACCGTGCCACCCAGTAGTCGATGGCAGCCTGATCTGGCACGCGCAGGGCAATCATGTCGATGGCCCCGGTGCCTGGTTGCTGGGCAGAGATGTTCGCCCATTCAAAAAATGTCAGGTCCGTCCCTGCGCTGCCGACGGCATCGGCATAAAAAAGGTGATATGCAGACACGTCATCTTGATTAACGGTTTTTTTGACTAAACGCATCCCCAGAATCTGGGTATAAAACGCAAGGTTCGCTTTGGCATTTTTGGTGACTGCCGTTACATGATGCAGACCCGTCAAGTTCACGCTGTGCTCCTTTGTTGGTGCGTAACCAATATGCACCAATCTACTGCGGGTGTAATCGAAATGGTGACAGCTGAAGAACCAACGATGTCACAAAAAAACGACCGCACACAGTGTGTGCGGTCGTTGAAAAACCTAATCAGCTTAGGAGACGCGCATGGCCCTGACGATTGCCTGGGCAATCTTGGGGCTGGCGGTCGGTCCTGGCTCGATGCCGTAGACGATGTCGTTTGGCTCGATGTCGCTGTGGTACAGGTCAACAACCTTGGCACCGACACGCTTGGCCTCTGCACGGATGTGTGAGTTCATCAAGTTGATGATCGGAGAAGTCAAAGCCCAGGTCTTGGAGACACGGGTTGGGACGGAGGTGACCATGTATTCGATGCGTTGCATGTCGAACACTGGGTAAATGGTGGTCAACACCAAGTGGCGGCAACCGCGGGCGACCATCTCGTCGACCATGGCGGTGTAGGTTGCGTAGAACGACGAGAGAATCTCGTGGATCTGCAACAAGCCATCAGCAATGGTTGGGCATGGCTCCATCCAGAGGTGCAAGCGGTTCAAGAAGTCCTTGCCCGAAACGCCGACAACGACTGCGTCGTGCGCTGGGTTCAAACCGATGCGGCGAGCTTCTTCCCACTGGTATGGGATGCTCGAGATAACGTGTGCATCACGTGCAACACGCTCGACGCCTGCCGACCACATTGCTTCGAGTGAAGCAGTGACTGTTGGACCGTTGCCAACATACGCACCATTGTCGAACAGCGAGTCGCCGAAGAGGAAAATCTTCATAGCAATCCTTCCAAATCTTCTACTAACGTGTGCTCATTTGCGTGCAACTCGCAACGCTATGCGCAAACAACCAACCTGAGTACTTGCCCACCGTAACGTCGTTTGCATGAACAATCGTCATACGCACAACAGCACCGTGAACGATTCCAGCATACGGTTAGGACTAAACCGATTATAGATGAATTCACAACGCATGTCAAATAGGTATTCCGCAACGCAAAGTAGCAGACCTACAAAATGCGAAGCCACTACAGCGCACCTCAGTGCACTAATGCATCACGTCGTGCTGCGTGCTTTTGTTCTCTCACGGTTCGCAGAATGTATGTACCACTATGGCGCGAGCTCATGCGCCTTCATAGTCACTATTGCATGAACACGAACATATTCGCCACATTGCTACCGAACATGATTTGATTACAGTTTCGTTTCGACTTCCGTATATGATTTGTAATCCTAAACCCTTTGCAACCGCCGCACCACAGGCTATAGTACGTGCAGGAAGGGTGTAACAATGTTTGTTCGAATACTACGCACAATTCTCATCACGCTTTTCATCGGGAGCATCATGAAGCTCCCGTCGCCTGCATATACCCAACCACGGACGCACACAATCCCAGGTCCCAAAATTTCGGTCGGATTAACATTTGCCTGCGCGGTCGACACGGGCGGGACCGGCTGGTGCTGGGGCAACAACAGTGACGGCCAGCTCGGCGATGGTACCACCGTGTCTCGCAGTACTGCGGTGCCTATCGGGCTATCGAACATCGATCGCATCAGTGTGGGAGCAGCCCACGTCTGCGTAATCCAAAACACCGGCAAAGTGTTCTGCTGGGGGGACAACACCTACGGTCAACTCGGTGACGGCACGACCACCGACTCTTCGACACCGGTTGAAGTGACATCTTTGTCAGTATCTGCCACACAGATCGAGGTGGGCGATGATTCGTCGTGTGCCAAAGTAAGTTCCGGGGCGTTTTATTGTTGGGGGCGCAATACCAGCCAACTCGGGATCGCACCCATCCCTGGGGCAATTGTCACATCTGCAACACAAATCACTGCACTCCCTACCTTGCGCCGTTTGGAGATGGGTGAATATCACACCTGCGCGATCAACAATACGGGTGGAATGTTTTGCTGGGGCGAAAACATTTACGGCCAATTCGGCGCGAACGGCAACGGCGTAGCGCCGGTAGCGGGATTCAGCGGGCTCACGAACATTTCCGATTTTGCAACAGGCAGCGAAAATACGTGTGCCATTGTTACAAGCGGCGAGGTGTACTGCGCGGGCAACGACAGTCGAGGCACGCTGGGCAATGGCGATGCAGACAGCAACGGTAGCGACTTCGAGTCTGGCATGAACCGACCCTGGATGGTCACGGGTATTACCGACGCGGTCAGTATTTCGATGTCGCACCAGGCACGCAGCGCCTGCGCGCTCCTTGCTTCGACCAATGGGGTCATGTGCTGGGGTGACAATACCTACGGACAACTAGGCGACGGTACAACGACCAATAGTGCGGTCCCCGTCACGCCACAAACAGAGTTAACCAGTGATATTGTCCGATTATCGGTCGGTCCTCGGAACGGGTGCGCACTCAAATCCGACGGGACGGTCTATTGTTGGGGAGACAACAGTCACGGTCAGCTCGGTGTCGGAGACACAAACGCGTACACGGGGATTCAAACGGTTACCGACGGATCTTTACCACTCGACATCAATGGTGGTTCTGCGACCACCATCGACAGTACTCCCACCGTGATGCTCACGCCGAGCCCGGTCGCGTCAATGACCCCCACAGATATAAGCATCGCAATCCCCACCAGTGGTCGATTGGGGATTTCGGATGCATCGTCTTGTACGTTGACTGCGCTTGGTCAGATCTGGTGTTGGGGTCAACAATATGGCTCTACGGGATTCGTATCAGTCAGCGCAGCCACCCAACGACTCGGGTTGTTTAGTGTTGCGGGTCTAGCTGCCGGCGGCAACAATACCTGTGCACTGCTGGCGAATGGTCGCGTCTATTGTTGGGGCACCGACACCCACGGTGAAACAGGGTGTCTAACGACATGCGCTGACGGTATCAATCCAGGGGCGTTGATTCCCAACCTCTACGGTGCGACTGCTATTGCGGTAGGTCCGGTCCATGCCTGCGTCGTCACCACCAGTGCGAAGGCAGCCTGCTGGGGCAATAATGCAAACGGCCAGGTCGGGGACCCCATCAATACCACGGTAACAGATGCATACGAAGTAACAACTTCCGCGAGTGTGGTCGCTGTCGCGGTTGCTGAACGTGCAACATGTGCTGTGCTTTCGACGGGTATTGTCAACTGCTGGGGTGAAGATACGCTCGGCGCGTTGGGTGATGGATCGACCACAACCAGCGGTGGCATCACCCCCGTCACCGTCGAAAAAGCTTCCGGCATACTCACAAACATCGTTTCTATTGCTGCATCGACCAATAGCTTCTGCGCACTCAACAACACCGGTGGACTTTGGTGTTGGGGCGATAACTCTGGTGGTCAACTCGCCAACAGAACAAACACCAGTTCGACATTTGCTATTCCCGTCACTTCCCTGACCGGTATCCAGAGCGTGAGTGGTACGGTGGGGAGTCCAGGCACTGCCAAAGCAGGTAGCTTCTGTGCCATCACCAATACAAACATCACAAAATGTTGGGGAGATGCTGCCCTCGGGAACGCGAGTGTGTCTGCTTCGTCAACGCCGGTGACCGTTCAAGACAAAGCGATGCATGTATCGACTGCACGCTCAGACGCCCACGGCTGCGCCATTACGACCGCGTACGGTATCAAGTGTTGGGGCGCAAATGCTTATGGCCAGCTCGGCGCTGCAAGCACTGCGGCTCGTGCCACACCCGTGATTGTCTCGGGATTGCTCATCGGCGATACCCCTACCGAGACCGAAACGCCTACCGAAACCGAAACTCCTACCGAGACTGAAACGCCTACCGAAACCGAAACTCCTACCGAGACCGAAACTCCTACCGAGACCGAAACTCCTACCGAGACCGAAACTCCTACCGAGACCGAAACTCCATCCGAGACTGAAACTCCATCCGAGACCGAAACTCCATCCGAGACCGAAACTCCATCCGAGACCGAAACTCCATCCGAGACTGAAACCCCGACAGAAACCGATACGCCTACCGAAACAGAAGTCCCGACTGACACCGAAGAACCCACTGACACCGAAGAACCAACCGATACCGAAGAACCCACTGACACCGAAGAACCGACCGAGACATTCACCCGCACTGCGACACGCACCAGGACACGTACGTTGACACCATCCACGCTGTATACCGCAACGCAGACGCGTACAGCATCTCGGACGCATACACGCACCATTACTCCGAACCCGAACTTCAGTCCGACACGTTCGTTGACGCCTTCGCGTACCGCTACCGCTACCTATGGCCCAAGCTTGACCCCGAGTCGGACCTTAACCCCATCGAGAACGCTCACTCCATCAAATACCCCGACATTTGTGCCCGTTGTGGCAACAGCACTCAGTATCAGCACCGAGACGAGGCGCGTAGAACTCGCTGGTACAGCGGATGCCCGCGCAACCACAATCGTTGACTCGAATGACCAAAATGCGACCGCGACACGTGAAGTGATTAATGGTTCACCGAGTCGTACACGCACAGCGACCAATACCCGCGCGACAAGTACTCCGGAACCAATTACGAGTACTGTACAGGTTGCCGTCAACCGTACGGGTACAGCGGCAGCGAAGAAAACTGCGACAGGGGTGGTTATTCAGCACGCCACCGAAACCGCTCGGGCAATCACCACCGGAACAGCCCGGGCAGCACTCACGGCAACAGCGCTTGCCAAAGCACAAGCAACGGCCAGTGTCAACGCAGTCAACACAGGATTGACCGTGACCAGTGTACGCGCTACCCAAACAGCACTCACTGATTCGTTCAATGCGACCAACGAAGCCGTAATGGGTACGGGAACGCGTACACGCTCTACGACCAAAACCAAAACACGCACCGCCACCCACACCAGAACTGCCAGCAGGACATCCACGGTCACACTGACCATTACCTCGTCGCCTACACTCACACGCACAAGTTCGCGGACCCCATCGATAACACGTACTGCATCGCTGACCGCCACACAGGTGGCGTTCCAAGCGGGCAGTGTTCGTACACCGGTGAGCAACGGTGGACACTCGATTTCTCTCGACAACGCCACCATCTATACCATTAATACAGCCCGCAGAAGCACGGGTGGTACTCCCAATCTGTATGGTTTATCTGCAACCACCATGGCGGTGCTCAACACAACGACGCTGCCGGTGAATTACTTTGTTTCGATTAC
>CANHPK010000006.1 GCA_947462525.1 Roseiflexaceae bacterium
ACAGAGTTTCGCTTGAGAGGTCCCGACAATGGCGCGTGTAATGGTCGCAATGAGCGGCGGTGTCGATAGTTCTGTGGTGGCAGCAATGCTCCACAATGCCGGTCACGAGGTCACGGGTGTGACGATGCATCTGTGGGAGGGCGACGGCGACAAAATGGTCGAAAGCCGTTGCTGCTCGATGGAGATGGTGTCGGGCGCACGGCGCGTCTGTGCCCAACTGGGCATCCCCTATTATGTCTTTAACTACCAAAAAGACTTCAAGAAGCACGTCATCAACTACTTTGCCGACGAATACAGCAACGGAATGACGCCCAATCCGTGCATGGCCTGCAACCGCGACCTCAAGTTCCGCGTGTTGCTCGAACGCGCCGAACTCCTGGGGTTCGATGCACTGGCCACCGGGCACTATCTCCAAAACATGTTCGATGGCACGCAGTGGCGCATGTCACGCGGCAATGATATGCGCAAAGATCAGTCCTACATGCTCCATATGCTGGGCCAGAAGGAACTGTCGCGGCTGATGTTCCCCCTGGGTGCGATGACCAAACCCGAGGTGCGCGCCCTTGCGAGTCAGCTCGAATTGGCCACTGCCGAACGCCCCGAAAGTCAAGATATCTGCTTTGTCCCCGACCGAGACTACCGATCGTTTGTCAAAAGTCAGCGTCCTGATGCATTCGCAGCGGGCAACATCGTCGACCAACAGGGTACCACCGTGGGCACACACCAGGGCATCCCGCTGTACACCGTCGGGCAACGCAAGGGCTTGGGGTTGGCAGTCGGCACGCCGTTGTTTGTGACGCACATCGATGCACAATCCAACACCATTGTGGTCGGCCCCCAGACAGACCTCAAAAAAACCACCATCCAGGTTGATCGGGCGACATACGTCGCTGGCACTCCGCCTGACAATCAGTTCAGCTGTCTGGTGCAGAGTCGCTCGCATGCGCCTGCAGTCGCGGCGCAGGTCACGGTGACCGGTGCACAGACGGCGACAGTCACGTTCGACGAACCCCAAGACGGTATTTCTCCCGGACAGTCTGCGGTGTTCTACGCAGACACCGAGGTTATCGGAGGCGGGCGCATCCTCGTATAGTTACATGCCACCTTTTCTGCTCGTATTGATTATCTTGACGACGTTCCATGCCGCGCTGGCACATGCCTGCGTCGGGACCACGGTGCTCCAGCTCCCCGTCTTTTGGTTGGCGACGCTCGCAGGGGCCGCGATTGTCTATGGCACCGGCCTGAGTGTGCACCCGCTGTTACCAACGTTTGGGACCGTGCATGTCGTCGAAGTCAGTATCGGTGGCTGGCTTGCGCTCTACCCGACCATTCGCGCCACGACCCGCCTCTAGGAAGGACCCTGTATGAACGACTATCCAATCAATCCCAAACCCGAATCCGCAGGTATGAATCGCGCATTGGTCATAGGCGGCGGCATTCTGGCAGTCGTGGTGGTGGTCATCATCGTGCTCGCGGTCATCTACCCGGGCTTCCGCGAGGCGTTGCGCGACTTCTCGATTATCATCCTGGCGCTGTTCCAACTCATCGGCGCAATCGTCATGGCGTTGGTTGCTGTCGCGCTGCTGTATGCAGTACGCGCCATCGACAAAAGCACCCGGCTGACCTTGGTACCCAAGCTCGAAGAACTCAGCACGAAGCTCGACGACGTGCTCGCCAATACCAAGAGCGTGACCGCCGACGTCAAAAAATCCACCGCTGCAGTCACCACCACGGTGTCGATTATCAGCGAAGAAATCGTCGGCCCGGCGATCCGCGTATCGGGCTACATCCAAGGCATCAAAGCCGCGACTGCACTCATTGCCCAACGGATCAAACCCAAAGTACCACCCAAACCAACAGAGACAACGCACCATGACTAAGCAGAACTACGGCGGCCAAGCCGTCATCGAAGGTGTCATGATGCGGGGTCGCCAACGGGCTACCGTCGCCGTGCGCCGTGCCGACGGATCGATTGTCACCTTCCACGAATCCCTCGACGGGAGCAAGCGCTCGACGCTCGAGTCGTTGCCGATCTTGCGCGGGGTCCTATTGCTGTGGGACACGCTCAATCTTGGTGTCCGGGCACTCAATGTCTCGGCTGCGGCAGATCTGCCCGACGACCAACAGCCCAGCACGAGCGAAACCGTCGGCGGCGTGGCGGTTTCCCTTGCACTCGGTTTTGGCCTCTTTTTCGCACTGCCATTATTGTTAGCAAATGCACTGCAGTACGTTGGGCTTAGCAATCTGTGGATTATCGTCGTCGAGAACATCTTCCAACTCGTCATTTTCATCGGGTACATGATCCTTATCGGGCGCATCCCCGACATCCAGCGCGTCTATGGGTATCACGGGGCCGAGCACAAAGCCATCAACGCGTATGAGGCAGGATTGCCGCTCGACGTCGCCCATGTCCGTGCCCAAACACACATCCACCCCCGCTGTGGGACCAGCTTTTTGCTTGTCGTCGTGGTCCTGAGTATGCCGTTTTTTGCACTCTTTGCTGACGCGACGTTGCTCATCAAAGTCATCTCACGTATTCTGCTCGTGCCCGTCATCGCCGGGTTGTCGTTCGAACTATTGCGTGTGACTGCCGCCAACTATCACCGCGCCTGGGTGCGCTGGCTGATAGCGCCGTCGCTGGCACTCCAAAACCTCACCACCCGCGAGCCCGACGACGACATGTGCGCGGTGGCGATTGCCGCCCTGTTGCCGGTGTTGGCTGCCGATGATGCACTCCCCGAGGCCTACGACGCAGACCTTGGGATGGGTATCGGTGCCCCGACTGCGGGCTTCAAGATGCCGTCACCCACCGCGAGCGCATGATTGCAACGACCCTCATCCAATGGTTCAGCGCAGCGGGTCGTGCGTTGCCCTGGCGGCAGACGCGTGACCCGTACCGCATTCTCGTCTCAGAGGTGATGCTCCAGCAGACCCAAGTCGAGCGGGTCGTCCCCAAATATCACGCGTTCCTCGCACAGTTCCCCGACATCGACACCCTCGCCGACGCACCCACCAGCGCCATCATCACTGCCTGGCAGGGATTGGGCTACAATCGCCGTGCCTTGTACCTCCAAAAAACCGCCCAGACGGTACGTGCGCTATATGCCGGCGTGTTCCCCCGTGACATCGCGGTCCTCCGCACATTGCCAGGCCTCGGCCCCTACACCGCCGGGGCCATCGCCTGCTTTGCATACGAGCAGGATGTCGCCTTCATGGACGTCAACATCCGCCGCGTCGCCGTCCGCCTGTGGAGCGACCCACAGGCCACAATCCCAGCCGACCAGGCACTGGTGACGACGTTGGCTACCCACATCCCCGCAGGCCAGGGGTGGGCGTTCAACCAGGCCATCATGGAGCTCGGGGCAACGATCTGCACCGCCAAAACGCCGCAGTGCTCGCGGTGTCCGGTCCGTGCAGCATGTGCCGACTATGCAGGCCGTCGGGCTGCCGACGAGCAGTTTCAACCCATCCCGGTGCGCGTCCTCAAAAAAGTCGCCGAAAAACCAGCACAGCCGTTCATCGGCTCGAACCGCTACTTCCGCGGCCGTATCATTGACCTCTTGCGCGTCGTCCCGGGTAACGGTGGGATGCCCCAATCCGCGCTCCACGCCGCCGTCGTCGCCCTCGGCGTACCAATAGAGCCAGCTGCATTCGACAGCATTGTCACCAAGTTAGCGTCGGATGGCTTGGTGGTGCGTGATGGGGAGCATGTTCATTTGCCACAGTAGGGGTCAGTTATCAGTTATCAGTTATCAGTTATCAGTTATCAGTTAGGTTGTGTCTTGTCAAGTGGTGTAAATTCGTGGTTTCTTTGAAGCGGCAATAGTTAGCGGCGTTACCTGGATTCGCGGGCTTCTTCCATGGACTTTTTGGTGAAATAGCTGCGCTTCAGACTCCATTCTCTGTCTAGTTCTACAACCTCAATTCCAACGAGGCGCAACGCAGATTCGGCATCAGGAAAAACAGAAACGACCTTTGTTCGTCGCTTGATCTCCCGGTTTACGCGCTCCACCATATTGGTTGTGCGAATACGCAGATGATGTTCAGCCGGGAAAGCCATGTACGAAAACAAACTGTCTTCCGCATCCCTGAGAACCGCAGCAGGCTTCTTGCCCCAACGCCGCTCAAGTTCGGAAAGCACTGCTGCAAGCTGACGCTGTGCGTCTGCAATCGTTGGCTGTGCCAGCACCGTGCGGGCCAACGCTGCAGCAGCACGCTTATCACGGTGCGAGACATGGCTAAGCAGATTTCGCATCACATGAATCGTGCAGCGTTGCCAACTACTCCCCACAAACGTTCCCTGAATTGCAGCCTGCAGACCTCTGTGCGCGTCGCTCGTGACCATTTGCACTCCACGCAATCCGCGATCCACCAGGCCGCACAAGAAAACCTCCCAGCTCGCGTGATCTTCGCCCGCCGATACCATAACGTCGAGGATTCGACGCGTCCCCTCCGCATCTATTCCCACCGCAATAAACACGGCGTGCGAGACGATGCGATGATTTTGGCGAACCTTGAGATATGTGGCATCGAGAAACAGGTACGGCACCTCAATGTCAATCCTACGCGCCCGGAAGGCCTGAATATGTTCGTCGAGTGACGAACACATTCGCGACACCGCGCTTTTGTCGAGATTTTCGACACCGAGATGTTTCACCAGTGCTTCGATTTTGCGCGTGCTTATGCCATTCACATATGCTTGTTGCACGACGCTGATGAGTGCTGCTTCCGACCGTTGCCGATGGGTCAAGAAGGGCGGAAAATAGGTCTCTGCACGCATTTTTGGGATCTGCAACTCGATCGTACCGACGCGCGTGTCAAGGCGGCGGCGACGGAACCCATTGCGATAGTTTCGCCGCACACCCGTGCGCTGGTGACGGGTTGCACCCACGTGCTGCGTGACATCAGCGTCCATGATTTGCTGGAAGAGCATTGCAACTGCACGACGCAAGAAATCCGGTT
Organism: Roseiflexaceae bacterium; assembly: GCA_947462525.1. Taxonomy (GTDB): domain Bacteria; phylum Chloroflexota; class Chloroflexia; order Chloroflexales; family Roseiflexaceae; genus UBA965. The sequence continues at coordinate 4,963 of CANHPK010000006.1, forward strand.
CTGACTGTTCGAGCATGTTGCGCAGGTCACTGAACAGTGATACATTCGTGTTGGTCATTCTGAGGTCTTTCGTTTGGTTTGAGCACTTCAACGAAACCACAGAGTGACCTTTGTGTCAATCCGGCGAATTTACACCACGTCTAAAGACATTATCTTTCCACATACTCACTACTAACTACTAACTTCCAACTACTAATTAATTCCCGTATCGCCACGCGTAATAATGCTGGCCAACGTTCCCCATTTCGACCTGAAAACCCGCGCTATTGGTCGGTGTATAGGTCAAAATTCGTCGTTCAAATGCCTGCACCAGTGTCCAGCGTGGTACACCTGCGATGTTTGTTTTGATCCAATACGCATCGGTAATCGGGTACCCAAATGCAAATACCCAGTCAAACAACGGTGCAACCGTGTACTCGCTGCCCGTATAAATCAACCCTGACTGTTGCAAGAACGCTTCGAACACGTCGGGTATGTTATGCCCCGTCTCGGCAACGTAGCGCGTATTCTTGACCACGGCAGGCGCAGAGATTGGTACCAACGAGCCATCACGACGCATCTGGAGCGTCAGGACCTCACCATTTTTGGGTGGTTGATGGGTCGACACCACCGCGAGCGTCGCATACCGTGGGGCATCGGCGTTTACCACCGCAGGGTCACCTGCCAGAACTTCTTCGGATGGTGGGCGTTGTACAAACGACGTTTCGCCTGTTTGCATACGCCCCGTCATGAGTTCATTCACCAACAATCCATTGGTGACGTACCACGCTGACGACCGATTGGCGGCGGGATCATTGACTTCCATCCGTGCTTTATCGAAGTACTGCACCAGTCGCTGACCGCCGTTGTAGGCCTCGAGCATGCCGTCACCGAGTCGCGGTCCCCAGATCCACGACCGTGCGGTGCGGCCTTGCTCGACAGCCAAATCCCCCCGTTGCCAGAGTTTCTTCATCGTGCTGTCGGCAAAGCCCGGCGCAATCCCGCCCGGCGCAACCACGGGTGCTGCTTCTTTGAACTGGGCGATCTTTTCACGCGTGATATCAAGGTATTGTGTGCCAAACGCTCTGCTCGGTTCGATAGAGCTTCCTTCAAACCACTCGTTCCAACTGGTGATGACTGCATACGACGCGCCATACGAACGCGCCACATCCCAGCCACTGCGGTAGTAAGCGCCGTCATCGCGTGCTTTTTTGTGACCGCCACGGTAGCGCATGTCGTCATAGCCGGGCATCACGGTTGCAACAAAGGGTTTGTTTGTGCCGCGAGAACTGTTGTAGTCGTTGAGCTTCCGATTGTACGAAGACATCGCCTTGCCCGAAGATGCTTCCCACGTGATGTCATAGAAGTGCAGTGCATCGAAGACGTCGAGCAATCCGAAGTTCACCCCGCCACCCAACCAAAACTGCTCACGATTGGGGTCCATGTCGTCGCGCAGCTGCTGCCATGCACCTTTGCTGCCGACTTTCCCCGGGAGAATCGTGTCGTTCCAAAAGACAAACACCGGTTTGTTGTCGATTTTGAGATACGCAGGGCTGCTCATGTAGCCCATCATTTCGCGCATGTTTTTGCGGATGTTTGCGTTGCTGTTCAGCGTTGGATCCCCAATGGGATCGACACTAAACGCTACCGAAAAGCCGCCCATTGCTTCGGCAACACTCAACACTTTGGCACAGCTATAGCGCCAGGTACAAAAGAACCCATCGATACCTGCATCTTTGGCCTGTTGGATTTGCAGGCGTATCACGCTTTCGGACTTGCTGTCGTAGAGTTCATCTGGTCGATCACTCATCCGGCTCGGATCCCAACTCAAACGGTTCCACCAGCTGTAGTAATACGCAAATACTTTTTTGGGGCTTGCAGCCTGCACAGGTGTCGCCACTGGGGCGAATGACCAGGCCATCGCAATCAACAGCGCAACCGAGGCAAAACGAGACATACCGCCTCCTGATATACCAGACACCCATATACAGACCCTGTTCTATAATACCGTCAAACGGCGCACAGGAGGCTACGATGACCGCACGACCAGTCTTGGGAATTTTGGGCGGTGGTCAATTGGCCCAAATGATGGCACTCGAAGCCATCCCGTTGGGGATCCAATGCCATATCTACGACCCTGACCCGGTCGCCCCAGCTCGCCTCTGTGCAATCCATCATTGTGCTGCATATGACGACACATCCGCCTTGTTGCGATTTGCCGCGGCAGTAGACGTCATCACCTACGAATTCGAAAACATACCCCTGTCGTGCGTCACGTTCCTCAATACACACAAGCCCATCATGCCCGGTATCACCGCATTGCAGATGTGCCAAGACCGCCTCACCGAAAAAACATTTGCCCGCTCGCTGGGGTTTGCAACTGCGCCGTTCGTCGATCTCGTGCCTACGCTGTCGAGCAGCGACGCACTACGGACCGTCGGCGCACCGGCTATCCTCAAAACGCGGCGCATGGGATATGACGGCAAAGGCCAACAAACCATCCAAAATGCAGAAGAACTCGATCGCGCGCGTGCCGCATACGGGACACACGAGCTCATCCTCGAGGGAATGGTGCACTTTCTCCATGAAGTGTCGATCATCACCGCACGGGCACAGGATGGAACGACCGTCCGGTACCCACTGATTCAAAACACCCACCGACAGGGAATTCTGCGCACTTCTCTTGCACCCGCGCCATGCCGGACAATCGAACTCGAGGCTCTGGCCGATCAGATTGCCTCCACCGTACTCGACGCATTAGGCTATGTGGGGGTATTGACTATCGAATGCTTTGTCGTCGATGCACCGGGGGGGAGCACCCTCGTTATCAACGAATTTGCCCCACGCGTCCATAATTCGGGACATTGGAGCATTGAAGGCGCAACGACATCGCAGTTTGCGTACCATGTCCGTGCAGTAATGGGGCTCCGTATCGATCCTCCAGAGCTCCGTGGCTACAGCGCCCTCTGTAATCTCATAGGTGATGAACCGGCACACAGCGACATCCCCGTGGGCGTGTCTATACATCGCTACCACAAGACTCCACGGCCGGGGCGTAAGGTAGGGCATCTCACCATCACGACGACTGACCACACGGCCCTTCAACATTCTATCGAAGTCTGTAACCAACTCATCGGGGTCCGTATCACTTGAATGCATACCGCATCATTTATGTATTGTAGTAATTGCTGTATTTTGCTTCATTATATTTCATTTACTTTTCAGAATATTGTAGATATAGAATTCATTTTTTCCGCTACGGTATAGCATCTTGCGTGCTGATTGGAAATCAGAATTCTCCTTTTTTAAGACAAACAGGCAGAGATTGCAGGCAATGAAAATATATATAATTCATCAGTATCATCTCAATTTTCACGATTCTTCTTTACCATAATTGATTCAATGCTTCGTTGTGAAATATGCTCTTCACTCCGCGATTTTTATCTCTGATAAAGAGAAATATACCTCTGTACACAACATCAAAAATTGGTATATACTTCATACCATCATATACATAATGATAGCTTTCACCGGTTAGTCTGGGAGGGGACTATGGCGTTCGGATTTCACGGCGCTGTGTTGCACGTTGATCTCACCACCCAAACAACACGCATCGAATACCCAGAAGATAACTTCTACCGCATATATGGCGGTGGCGGATTGTTTGGCACCTATTTTCTCCTCAAACACACTCCAGCCAAGATCGACCCACTCTCAGCAGAGAACATTCTGGTATTCAGCAACAGTGTGGTAGCCGGCTACCCGGGAGCAGGGTTGGTACGCTATGTAGTGACGACCAAATCCCCACTGAGCTACGGGATCGGCGAGACGCGCTCGGAGGGTCCGTGGGCAGTGTCGCTCAAGAAGTCGGGATTTGATGCGATTATTGTGCATGGTCGTGCCGAGCGCCCTGTCAGCCTGGTTATCGAGGACGGGGTGCCACGCCTTGTCGATGCATCACCCCTCTGGGGCAAAACCGTCGGAGAGACCACTGATTCGATCGCCCAAGAGTATGATCGAGCCACCGACGTCGCGACGATTGGACCTGCCGGCGAAAACCTCGTCCGCTATGCAAGCATTGTCAGCAGTCGGACGCATCAAGCCCAACGCCACGGTGTCGGTGCAGTTATGGGCTCGAAGCATCTCAAAGCGATTATTCTCATCGGCGGCACACTGCCTCCGGTAGCCAATCCCGACAAAATGGCAGCAGTAAATGCCCGCTTCGCGGCAGACATGAAGAAAAACACCCTTTCCATGTGGCAAAAGGATTTGCCCGGCTTTGCAGTGTGGGTACACACGCATGGCCTCGATGCTGCCCTCAACACCGAGAATTACCGTACTGCATCGTTTGAGTACCTTGACAATTACAAGGCCTCGACCTGGATGCCGTACTTTCAGTCCACTGCAAAATGCCCCGGATGCCCCAACGACTGTATCAAGGTCTATCACAATCACGATGCCGACCTCGATATGCGAGCGGGTGGGATGCACCAAGAAATCAGCGGCACCATGGGGCCGAACATCGGTACCCAACACCCGCGCGCCGTCATGCGCTATAACAATCTGTGTAATCAGTACGGCTTGGACCCCGTTTCGTTAGGATTCACGCTTTCATTTGCCATGGAAGCAAACGAACGCGGCCTCATTCCCAAGCACTTCTTAGAAGGTGCGAGCCTCCGCTTCGGCAATACCGAAACCACGTTGCAAATGGTTGAGCAGATCATCAAGCGCACCGGCTTTGGTGACACGTTGGCCGAAGGTTCCTTCCGTGCAGCAGCCAAAATCGGCAACGGCACCGAGCGCTACGCGATGCATGTCAAAGGGGTAGAGCTCGTTCCCTTTGAACCACGCAGTCAGAGCAATTTGGCGCTTGGGTATGCGACAGCTCCGATTGGGCCACGCTACGACATTTGTGAACACGATTGGGATTTCGACACACGTGTAGGCTGGGATCACTCCCTCGATTATGCCCGCACCCTCGGTATTGTCGAACGCATCCCGATGGAGTACCTCGGCCCCAAGAAAGTCCGCAACTACAAGGCGCTGCATACCCTGTGGTCCGCCGCAGACGCTCTCGCCTTTTGTATCTTTGCCATTGCGCCGACCCGCGCGTTGAGCCTGCAAATGATGACCGACATGCTCGCGGCCGTTACCGGGTGGGAGACATCATCACACGAGCTCCTCCGCTTCGGTGAACGACGTACCCACCTTATGCAACTCTATAATCGGCGTGAAGGTATCGACGCTGCCGCAGACACACTTCCTGCGCGATTCTTCGAAGAACCAATCGACACCGGCGATAAAGCCGGCGTGCTGCTCGACAAAGTAGCTTTTGATGCCGAAATTGCACTCTACTACGAAATGATGGGCTGGGACGAAGCGGGTATCCCGCGTATCGCAACCCTATACGAACATCACCTCGAATGGGCGATCGACCAGCTGCCAATCGCAGCGCCGAAGTCGCCCATGCGTACACAACCAACGGCAGTCATCGAACCGGCCGCAATCGTTGAACCGGCACCAGTCGTCGAACCCGCCGCTGTTGTCGAACCCGCCGCTGTCGTCGAACCCGCCGCTGTCGTCGAACCCGCCGCTGTCGTCGAACCCGCCGCTGTCGTCGAACCCGCCGCTGTTGTCGAACCCGCCGCTGTTGTCGAACCCGCCGCTGTCGTCGAACCCGCCGCTATCGTCGAACCCGCCGTTGTTGTCGAACCCACCGCTGTTATCGAACCGTCACCAGTCGTCGAACCCGCCGCTGTTGTCGAACTGGCACCAGTCGTCGAACCGGTAGCGAACAACGTACTGCGGCCACGCAAACCGCGTGGGAACGCCACCCCCATCACTTCTGCACTGCTCGAATCATTATTAACAACCCCACAGCCAGAAGTCGATGCGTCGATTGCTTCATCCAACGCGATCGAGCTCGGTGTGGTTGCTCCTTCCGTCAGTGCTGATGAGGCGCCAACAGGACAACTCAGCCCTGAACTCCACGACGCACATTTGTCGGCAATCCAGGCAAAGACGCGGAGTGAAGCAGATTTGAACGCATCGGGCGAAAACGCCACCGACGAAGACATCGCTGCGGCTTCATTGCATGCGGACAATCACGATACCCCGCAGCCACAAACACGGTTACCTGCTCCCGCAGTTAAACCGTACGTGCCGAAGCCAACGCTTGCAGGCGCTATCCTCCAGCCACAGCCAAATCCCGAAGACTTCGTCTTCCCACCACCACCAACGCCGCCACCGACCCCAGAAGTCGAGCCCAAACCAGCGACACGCACCACCATTGCAAAGCGGCTCAGCATTCAGGAATTACTCAACGCAGAGATGCCGCACCCAACGTCGCCGCAGCCACCGGAAGAGAAGTAGGACTGATACAATAGGAGATATTCACCCTACCGAGTATCAGTATGACAACAATACGGGCTATCCGGAGCATAGACTGCGTGTACCCACTCGCTCCTGGCGAAGGTGCAGACGCTGTCCACACACAACCTGACTATGCCTATGCGGTATGCCTCCTCGAAACCGACACACCCCTGCGTGGTGTCGGTTTTGCTTTTACACTCGGCGGTGGAAACAAGCTTGTCTGCGCCGCTATCGACGCACTCGCTGACATACTCATCGGCAAAGAAATCGAGGAACTGATGGCTTCGTACGGGGCAATCTCGTACGCCATTGCCAACCATCACCAGTACCGGTGGCTCGGACCACACAAAGGCGTCGTTCACCTCGCACTCGCTGCGATAACCAATGCATGCTTTGACCTGTGGGCAAAGCACCGTGGTGTCCCGTTGTGGAAACTCCTCCTAGACCTGTCACCAACGGCACTTATTGCAACACTCGATATGAGCCATTTGCACGATGTGTTGAGCCCGACAGACGCCCAGACAATCCTCACCACCGCTCACACAAGTCGCGCAGAACGCATCGATGTGTTAGACCGTGGCTACCCCGGGTACGACACATCGGTTGGTTGGTTCCACTACAACGAGACACAGGTCCGCGAAAACGCAAAGCGCTCACGGGAGGCTGGCTTCGGTGCAGTCAAACTCAAAGTGGGGGCACGCGACCCGCTGTACGATTTGCGCCGTGCTGCTGCGGTCCGCGAAGAACTCGGGCCGGCAGCAACGCTCATGCTCGATGCCAATCAACAATGGAGCCTCGAACAAGCACTGTCGATGTGCGCACAGTTTGTCGATATTAACCCTTTTTGGGTCGAAGAGCCGACACATCCTGACGACATCGTTGCCCACCAACGGATAGCCCGGGAGATATCGCCTCTGCGTGTCGCAGCAGGTGAGCACCTACCGAATGCCATCGTATTCAAAAATTACCTACAAATGAACGCGTGTCATTATGTCCAAGCAGATTGTGTACGAGTAGGCGGCGTCAGTGAGTTTTTGACGATCAGCTTGCTCGCACGGCACTTCGGCCTGCCCATTGCACCGCATGTCGGTGATATGGGTCAAGTGCATCAACACTTAGTCTTGTTTAATCACATTGGGATGGGTCATGAACGGCTCTTTCTCGAGTATATCCCCCATCTGAGGCACCATTTTGCGCACCCTGCCATCGTGCAAGACGGCGTTTATCGCACCCCACAAGAAGCAGGCAGTTGCAGTGATCTCATCGGTATCTGACGAGATTTAACGAAAATCTTGCACCATTGCGAGAGGGACCGTATTACTATACGGAAAAGCCTTGCTCATAGGAGGATGTTGTGTCTCAAGACAATGCTGTTCCGTTCCGTGCCGAAATGCGTCAATTACTCCACATTCTGACGCATTCGTTGTACTCTGACCGCGAAATCTTCTTGCGTGAATTACTATCCAATGCCGCAGATGCCATCAACCGCGTACGCTTCGTCCAACTCACCAACGCCGATGTGCGCAACCCAGATCTCGAGCCAGCCATATCGATCCAGATAGACGCAGATGCAAATACGATTACCATCAGCGATACCGGCTCGGGGATGACCCGCGACGAACTCGCCGAGAATCTGGGCACCATCGCCAAGTCCGGTACAAAAGCTATGCTCGAGTCGCTCGATGCAGGCCAACGCGGCGATCTCGTCGGTCAGTTCGGCGTGGGATTCTACTCTGCGTTCGTCGTTGCAGACCGGGTAACGGTCCTTTCGCAGTCGTATCTGCCAGAAGCCGAAGCAGCCGAATGGGAATGTGATGGCAATGACACATTCGTTATTCGTGCCGCAGACCGCGCCGAGCGAGGCACAACCATCACGCTCCATCTGAAAGAAGATGCCAAAGAATTCGCCAGCGAATGGAAGCTCAAGCAGATTATCCAAAAGCACTCCCGCTACATCCCCGTTCCGATCATGATGGGCGACGACGTCGTCAATGACACCCAAGCGCTTTGGCGAGTCGCACCACGTACCGTTGAAGCAAGCCAATACACTGATTTTTATCAGCAGTTGACCTACGAGATGGACGAACCGCTCGCGACCGTGCATCTTTCAACAGACGCACCAATCGACCTGCACGCGCTCCTCTTTATCCCCGCCAAACGCGAACGCGGGATGATCGAACGTCGCATCGAAGGGAACATCGCACTCTACAGCCGCCGCGTCCTCATCCAGGCCGAGACCAAAGAAGCACTCCCGAGCTGGCTACGCTTCATGGAGGGTGTTGTCGACAGCGAGGATTTGCCGCTCAATGTGTCACGCGAGATGGTCCAGGGTTCTGCGACCATGGCCCGCATCAAAAAGACCCTCACCAGTCGGGTCATCAAAGAAATCAATGACATGGCGGGGGCCGATGCCGACAAGTTTGCGGCATTCTGGAACGAATTCGGTATCTTTTTCAAAGAAGGGATCGCAGTAGATCCGTCTGCCAAAGACGAAATTTTGCCACTGTTGCGCTTCCACACAAGCACAGATGACGCGTTGAGCACACTCGATGCCTACATCACCCGTATGAAACCCGATCAGACCGAAATCTACTACGTGCATGCGAACGACCTCGCCAGCGCAAAACAGAGCCCACATCTCGATGCGGTGCATGCACGTGGCATCGAAGCGTTGCTCCTGACCGATATGGTCGACCCGTTCATGATGCAACACGTCCGGGAGGTCCAAGGCAAAAAATTGCGGAACCTCGACGACCCGGATGTCGTGCTGCCCGGTGAAGACGCCGCCCAGACCAGCACCATGGATGATGCCCAATTGCTCGCTGTTGTCGAAGGCTTCAAACACGTCCTCGGCAGCCGGATTGAAGGCGTCCAAGCATCACAAGTCCTGCGCAACCATCCGCTGCGGCTGGTCGCCACGGCCAATAGCGATATGGAGCGGATGCGACGCATGATTGAACGCGACACAAGTGCCCCTGCCCGCAAAGTCGAGTTCAACCAGGCACACCCCATCATCACCGGCGTCGCAAGCCGGTTGGCGCATAATCCCAACGATGCAATCGCAGCAGCAGTCATTGAACAGCTGTATGCCAGTGCACAGTTGCTGGATGGTAGTGCGCTCGACCCCGCCGCTATGGTGAAACGGCTCGAGACACTCATGCAAGCTGCGGTCTCGGCTCCCCTCGAGTAACCATCACACACAAAACCCCCGCAGAGCGATGCTCTGCGGGGGTTTTCGTCTTATTACCTACCCGAATTGTCCACTGATGTAATCTTCGGTACGCTTGTCTGACGGCTTCGTAAACAACTCGTCAGTCGGTCCTGATTCGATCAGTTCACCGTACCGCTTTTCGCGATTCATCAGCATGAACGCAGTAATGTCTGAAACGCGCGCAGCTTGCTGCATGTTGTGTGTCACTATGATGATGGTGAATTGCTCGCGGAGATCGTAGATCAAATCTTCGATTTTGAGCGATGCAATTGGATCGAGCGCCGAGCACGGTTCGTCCATCAAGATGACTTCGGGGTTGGTGGCAATGGCACGTGCGATGCACAGACGCTGTTGTTGTCCACCCGACAATGCGGTGCCAAACGAACTATGCAAGCGATCTTTGACCTCATCCCATAGTGCTGCCCGGCGCAACGATTGTTCGACGCGCTCGGCGAGTGTCGTGCGATTCCGAATCCCCAAAACACGCAATCCATAGGCGACATTTTCGAAGATGCTCAGTTGGAATGGATTGGGGCGTTGAAAAACCATACCGACACGACGTCGGAGCAATACCGAATCAACCGATGGGTCGTAGACATTGATTCCGTCCAGTCGAAGTTCACCCTCGGCGCGTGCACCTTCGGTCGCGTCATGCATGCGATTTATGGACCGCAATAATGTTGATTTGCCGCATCCAGACGGTCCAATGATGGCCGTCACGCGATGTGCAGGCATCGACATCGATACATTTCTGATTGCCTGAAACGAGCCGTAATGAAATCCAAAGTTGCGGAGTTCTATTTTGTTTGCGTCTACAGTCGCCAGCTGGCCGGTTTTGACACGCTGACCAACGAGTTCGCCGAATCCAATTCCACGGGTAAGTGTCATGGCACGTTCCATTGTATCTTCCTTATCCGACGCGGCCGCTGATGTACGATTCGGTACGTGGGTCATTGGGCTGTGTAAATACCTGCGTGGTGTCACCCTTTTCGACGAGTTCACCAATCGATTGGCCAGCCCCGACATCCACCAT
>CANHPK010000007.1 GCA_947462525.1 Roseiflexaceae bacterium
CACCGGGAGGTCCACCGTACGAGGTGGGTCGCTTGCTGGCTCGTCATCGGGTATGAAAACCATCCACCGCGCGGTTCACACCCACCCCAGCGCCTGCATGCACCGTGCCCGCACACACACCGAGGTGAGTCATGCCCTTGCCGTTCGATATCTATGATTTGCGCATCACCGTGGTGGCCATCGAGGGGCGCTCGGTCTGTGATCTGTCCGTGGGCGACTACTTCGAGCTGACCAACAGTAGCCACGTGCGCATCCCCGCCGGCAAACACTTTTGTTTGTATGCCATGGCGGCGGTCATGCCGTTGTTGCCGGCCAAGCAGCGCCTGCTGGCCGAGAACGATTGGCTCGAGCGCGATACGCTCGTGGCCTGCCCCGACCCCGAGGAGCGTCTGATTATGCAGATCGAACGCATCCGTCAGCACCGCATGGACAGCGAATCGTTGACCTGAGAGGACCGCATGCCGACCGTCAGTATCGCCTTCCAAACCAACAAACGCGCCCAAGCCTACATCGACCTCGCCAAGCACGTCGACCAATACGCCTTCGATGCCGTCAGCGTCTACTGCGATGCACCGTATCACACCAGCTACGGTCCATTGCTGCTGATGGCGCCGCACATCACGCGGGCCCGACTGGGCTGCGCGGCGATCTCGCCGGCCCGCATGGCCCCCATCGACATCGCCGCCGACGCCGCGTTGTTGGCAGACTACGCCCAAGCCGGCACCTATTTGGGTATCGTGCGCGGCGCCTGGTTGGACGATTATGGCATCAGCGAGCCCAGCAAGCCCATCCAGGCCATCCGCGAAACCATCGCCATCGTGCGTGCCCTGTGGAGTGGCCAACCGGCAGGGTATGACGGGCAGGTCTATCGGCTGGCCGCGCATGTCAAAGCAGATTACCCGCTGCCCAGCCAGCCCATCCCCATCATGATTGGGTCGTGGGGCGCCAAATTGTGTGCGCTGGCCGGCGAAGTGGCCGACGAGGTCAAGGTGGGCGGATCGGCCAATCCCGACGTGGTCCCCGTGATCCGCGCATACATCGCCAACGGCGAACAGACGGCCCAGCGCCGGCCCGGTAGTGTGGGGATTGCCCTCGGCGCGGTGACGGTGGTCGACGCGGATCGTGCCCAGGCGCGCCAGGCTGCCCGCGAGGCGGCGGTGTTGTATCTGCCGGTGGTGGTGCCGCTGGACCCGAGTGTGTCGGTCGAGCCCGAGCTGATTGCGCGCTTGCGGGTCTGCGCCGATCGGGGCGACTTCCGTGCGGGGGCAGCGCTCATCTCGGACGAGTTACTCGACCGCTTCGCCTTTGCCGGCGACTGCAACGACCTGATTGCCCAGTGCGAGCGCCTGTATGCCGCGGGCGTCGACCGCATCGAGTTCGGCACGCCGCATGGCCTGCGCGACGCGGCTACGGGTATTACCTTGTTGGGTGGGACGGTGTTGCCGGCGCTGCAGCAGTTGGGATATTTGCGGGCGTAGTTCCCGTAGGGGCGAGGCATGCAGCGGAGTGATCAGATATCAGTGATCAGTGATCAGAAATCAGTCAGGATACCCCGTAGGAGCGTGGCATGCTACGCTCGGAAATGAACCTCCGCTCGCCCGCAAAAGTTATAACGGGCGAGGTGTACCTCGCCCCTGGATATTCCTCACGGGCGAGATCGTCCTGCACCCCAGGAGCGAGCAACAGAGTTATCAGTGTGCAGGTATCAGTGATCAGTTTCCACTGCACACCGATCACGCAGAGCCGCAGCGAGACAGAGGTCGCAGAGAATCCTAGGGGCGAGCAACAGAGTTATCAGTGTGCAGGTATCAATGATCAGTGTCCACGCAGGGCAACCCAGGGGCGAGGCATGCCTCGCCCGTAAATGAACCCCTCGCCCGCAAAATATAACCCCCGCTACGCCCGCAAAAAAACCACCCATCGCCCGCAATTGAACCCGTCGAAAACGGGGCTTTTTGCAAAAAGCCCCGCGCAACACTAAGAATATTGAAAAAATCATTGCCCCACGGCACGCCGTGGGGTGGGCAGTCCTATAATCTATTCCGCGCCGCAACGGTATCCAAATCGACGATGTATTCCGACTGCAGGCCTGCCGAACTGACCACGAGTTCGTCGCGGGCACGTGTCATCGCCACATACAGCAATTGTCGTTCACTGGCATTGAGTGCTTGGATTTCACTCGCGTCCTCGCTATAAAAGCGGGACATGTCGGGAATGACGTCCGCGTCGCAGGCCATAATCACCACCGATCGGAACTCGAGTCCTTTGGCCATGTGCATCGTCAGCAATGGAATTTTGCCGGGCTGAACGGCCAAATTGTCGTCCAACGACGCATATGCAGTGCCAGATTCTTGGGCAGCCGCCTGCGCACGAGCCAATTGGGACTGCGAACGCACGATGATGCATATCTCGTGTGCAGGAATGCCGCTCCCAATCCGCTGCCGAATCCACTCAGCAACGGCTTGCGCCTCGGCGATGATAGTAGGGGCCAGGATGAACTCTGGCTTGGGACCGCTGAACACCGAATGCGTGCCCCCACGCACCTCAGGATTGCCATCGACATCGGCAATCTCGTCATCCAGCAGGGTATCGGCCAAACGGCGAATTTGATGCGATGTGCGGTAGTTGATTTTGAGCAGGCTCGAACGACCACGGATGTCCACACCTACAGAACTCCACGAAAAAGGTGTCTGAAAAATCTGCTGGCCGGTGTCACCGCTAAAGAACAATCCACCCAACCGGTCGGTCATCAACGCCGCCAAAAATCGCAGGTGGTACGGCGTCAAATCCTGACACTCGTCGACGATGACCGCAGCATAGCGGGCTGGTTGCGTCGCAATCTGGCGGGTCACCTCGCTGAACAGCATCGCGCTGGTGCGGCCCCCGTTGGTACCGATCGCAGCGATGATACGTTCCATCACCTGCCAGATATCGCGCCGAGCTGCTTCGTTCAAACGACGCATGCGGCCTAAGCGCTTGAAGGTACGATACCCTTCCCAATCACGAATATGCCATGCATCCACCACGCTGTGCCATTCGCCGAGGAGGAACTCTAGATTGAATCGTGGCACGTTGCGTTGTTCGACGAGCATCAGCTTCTCGAGGAGCAGTGGATCGAGCGGTAGAGCTGCAGGAACACCGATGCGACGCGCTAATTGCTTGACAACCGCATCAATCGACAGCACTTCGATTTGCTCACGCACATGCGGGGTACTCGCCAGCAAAATGGTCAGCTTTTGCTCCAGCGCACGGGCAAGTGGGTCCGAAATCGTCGTCAGCAGCACCCGCTCACCGGGCCATTGCCGTGCCATGCGCACCGCACGATGCAGGGCAACGACCGTTTTGCCGGTACCAGCACTCCCAGCCACCCGTGCCGGGCCGTTGAACGTGCGATTCACCAAGGCGCGTTGGGTGGGATGCAAAAAGACCGTCCATGATTCCCAGCTGTCAGACATGGCAGCCTCGAGCTCTTCACGCGAATTGACCGTCATGAAGCGCCGCAGCGTATCGGGATGGGTGAACGGATCAGTATGCGTTAGTGTGACTACCGGCAGCGGCGGCAGGACACCACCATAGAGATTCAGCAGCAACTCGCTGACCTCACCGGCCAAACTTTCACAGAGCACGAGCAGCTGGTCTTCGTCGCTGACCGCGCGCACAAACGGGAGCTGTTCGGGAGTCAGTCCGCAGCGCAACAGGATGTCGTCAGTGACATGTGCAAACAACGGTGTAGTCGGTTGCGGATTTGGGCGGTATACCTGTGGCGTGGGCGGTTGCTCCACCTCAGGAATCACGACAATACTGATGCTCCCACTCGCGGGGTGACTGACAATCTGTCGCCGGCGTGCCCATTCATAGGCATCATCGTGATGCCCTGCATAGCAAACGAGGGACTGCCCGTCGAGCAGATGGACGATGACACGCAGGTCGCGTGATGCCCGAAAGGAACGAAAAAACGGATCACGCACCAGATCGATTTGATGCACCTGTAGACTGGGATGGCTCGGGTCGGCGAGATATTTCACCAACGCCAGCGACACAGCGCTCCGTTCGCTGTTGGTCAACCGTGCCAAACTCGGATGGAAGGTGTGGGCGAGAATCATATGGTGTGTTCTCGGTTCGCTCTCGGCGTTCTGCCGATTGAAAAGATTCTTACGTCACATTGTACCAAGCAGGCGCAACGATACTTTTCCCGATGATGCAGCAATGCACAACACTCATTGACTATATGTGATTAAATCAGTATCATAATTACGTAATATGTGTGCAGAAAGGGAAATGTCTATGAATGCCAAGTCGCTTGGACTCATCGGTGCAATCATGGTAGGGGCCAGTCTGCTTCTGCCTGCTGTTTCGCTGCCAATTGTTGGTGCAATGAATTACTACAAAACCGACTACATTCTGCCGTCGTTTATCATCGTTGCTGCACTCGGTATCATCGGCGCAGTACGTTCCTCACGCGCGCTGCTATTGATTGCAGGTGCAATCGGTAGTGTTGCAAATCTTGTTTTCATCATTCGGGTTGGCCAATTAGTCGACGAGATGAGGGCAAAAGCGGGGGAGAGTGAGGGATTGCTTGGCGAGTTGGGAGAAGCAATAACGAACACCATTCAAATCCAATTCGGGGTTTTCGTTTCGGTGGCTGGCGCCGTAGTACTCATCATAGCGGGTATCATGATGCCGAGAAAAGAATCCACACGATCCAAACCATTACTTGATATCGCGGGTGTCATGATTTCGAGAAAAGAATCCACACGATCCAAACCATTTCCCGATTATGTGCCACAAAAACGACAATCGAGGGAATAAAATCGACCGTTACTAAATTTAAACTATCTACACATTCAAATGGAGCACCAGAAGTGGTGCTCCATTTGTACGTAATTTACTCCAGCATCACCGAGTTCACGGGCTATTCCTGCTGCGTCATTGTTCACACTATGGAAGAATGAAGCCGCAAGGATCATACGTAGTTCCTCTGCTGACGTCGACATTGTGACGTAATGCATCTGTGTCTTCTTGTATTGTACCAATCGCGCGCAGAAGCAGTTACCCCACGAGAGTCTCAATCTGCACAGTGATATATTTAATTTTGTCATTTTTTACAAAATCGCCTACACTATAACGCATCACGTATGAGGTACTGTATGTCACAAAAAACGTTGCTTACCATTTTCG
Organism: Roseiflexaceae bacterium; assembly: GCA_947462525.1. Lineage (GTDB taxonomy): Bacteria > Chloroflexota > Chloroflexia > Chloroflexales > Roseiflexaceae > UBA965. The sequence goes on from CANHPK010000007.1 coordinate 5,179, forward strand.
CTGCGTTTTCGCTAATTGGTATTATCAGTTGTTCGGCATTGATGTATGCCAACGGACCAGAGACACGCGTCGTCATCAAAACAGTCTCTGTGCAGGTAGGCATTTGGCCCTCTGATACGCCGACAGCAACCCTGTCACCCACTCCAACCCTCACGCCGACGATTGACCCGCGCATCGCAGCACGTGCATGTCTCGGTGAGATAACCATTTGGACCAACCAAATGAAACCAATTCTCCAAGCTGGAGTGCTACTCGATGAGGCCTATGGGGCGGGGAATGTTGACAGCGCAATGGGCTATTTAAATATTGCAGTCGCAGGAATCATTGGAATAACACCACCGAGCTGCAACGTTGAGTTTCTGAGCATACATTCAGGGTATTCCCGTTTTCTTTCGCTCTATGCAGAACGCATCAAACTCGACCTCGAAGGTGACAGTGCAGGCGCTGATGCGAAATACCGTACGGCAATAACCATTATTGAGGATTTGAACACACGCCTGGGGACTGCAATCGACGATGCCAAGAAGAAAGCTGGAGTGCCGTAATTCGATCGTAAGGAGAAGACAATGAGATACCGCCGTGGTGGATTCAGAAAAGCTGGTGCGCGTGCACTTGGCAAAACGATTGCATTTTTGATCGCCCTGGGAGTAGCAGCCTGTGGAGCCATCGGGCAAATGCTGGGGTGATTTGAATGTATGTTAACAATTGTCGCGCCTGTATTTTATTCAGCGGGCGAGTACCCCGCTTGGCGGGGCATGACGACCTCGCCCTTGGTCATCCTGATGCAATAATCGTTGCGCTACCCAACCCACGCCGTAATGGCATCCTACCCCCCAACCCGTCATGGCATGCCAGCACCTGTTTGATTGACGGGCGAGGTGTACCTCGCCCCTGCCCACCCCGTCATGGCATCACATCGAGAGATGTGGTGCCATCTCCTACTTGGTCACAATCGCTCCGGTTGCACCCCTGCCGAGTAAAAGATGCCACGTCTGCTCCGCATCCATGGCATGACGGGTTTGGGGATGGTGGCCTCGCCACAACCCACCCCGTCATGGCATCACATCAACGGTTTAATTGACGGGCGAGGTGTACCTCGCCCCTTATCATCCTGATGCAATAATCGTTTCGCTACCCAACTCACCCCGTCATCGCATATGCTCCCCGCCACCCGTCATGGCATGCCAGCGGAGTGATCAGTGATGAGGTATCAGTTCCACACAGCGCGACCAAACCCTACACTTCCTGGCATGCCGACTGACGAAACTGTTGTATCGGATTACACTTCGTCGGCATGCCATCGTGTATAAGATGCACATTTCAATGCACCAGAGATGCACTTCACTTCAGCTGCGCAATGCTTTTCCAGCTTGTACACGATTCCATGGTCCGTACAATCCCGGTCATCATGAGCACCTCTGCGCGGACCATGGAATGACGGGGGGATGGGATGGCCTGCCACGCTGATGTTTTTTGCGTTTAGTTGGTCATCCCCCCCCTAAGCATGTACCACGCACTCACGTATGAGGGTTCTCATAATCAGAATTAACATGCGAGTCAACTTTTCGAAACGGTCCATCTTGGGTGCGAAACTATTTCACGCATGCACATGCAACAGAATGGTTCCAGCCTGCTGCGATTTTGGTGATGCCTCGCAGATTGCTCGGGACTTTTGTTTGCCCGTACGCATTCCATCCCCATGCGACTACCGTTCCATCCGACTTGAGTGCAAGATTCTGGCCACCTCCAGCATCAATTGCAACGACATTTTTCAACCCTGTGGGAACTAATGACCGATTATCTGCTTTCGTCCCCCATGCACTAATCAATCCGTTCCGATGCAAAACCAGAGTGTTTTTGTAGCCAGCAGTAACTGCCATCACATCACGAATTCCTGACGGCACATTGAGTTGTCCTTGATCATTTTGTCCCCATGTGATTACCGTACCATCGGACAGCAACGCGATTGAATGATCATTGCCGGCTGCAATCGCTATCGCTTTCTTCGTTGTTTTTGGAATGTTCGGTCTGTCTGCATACTTTCGACCCCACTGCACGATTGTGCCATCAGCCTTCAGTGCAAGGCTATGAAAACCGCCTGCGGCAATTGCGACGACATTTTTAAGACCCGCGGGGACATCAGATTGCCCGAACATATCATCACCAGCGGCTTTGACAAAGCCATCAGCCCTGAGCGCAATCAGATGATTGTTGCCTGCGGCAACAGCCTTGATGCGACTGAGTAATGACGCAAACAGGTACATATCGATGTTATCGCCCGCAATTGAAACGGTGCCGTTTTTGCGCAGAATCGCCGTGAAACCTTCGCCGGCAGTCACATCAGTCGCCGAAGTCGCCGCTGGGTATGTTGCATCTGCCCCGTTCAGGCTTCCCCAAAGCCTAATACCGCCCGCATTGAGTGCTTCAACACTGTTTACCCTACTCAAGAAAACAGCGCTGATAACCACTATGCTGATCACCAAAAGACGGACTGAATACATCATTGGTGGACTTCCTAGCTCGTATAGTTTGTCCAAGACTCATATCCAAGGGCGCAGTACCCCGCTTCGCGGGGCATGACGACCTCGCCCGTAGTTTCGCTGCCTCGTTCTTACAAGAAATCAAAACCCAACCCTCTCACTCCACCGTCAACCGCTGGATCGCCGCTGCCATCGTCGCCGTATTAATCGCCGTGTCGATGCGCATCAACAACTCGTCGCGCACCTCGAGCACCCGATTGCCCAGGCGCAACCATGGTGAGGCAAAAACATATGCCAAGGGTATGGACAAAACGAGAAAAAACGGCAACGCCATCACTATCCAGCTCGTCATTCCACCCAATGTAACACTCAAATACGTAGCCACAACCACCGCCAGAAACACCAACCCTGCCATCACCCCCGCAATGGTGAAGTACATGGTCGCCCGGGTCGTCATTTTGGTGGCGGCCAACCGCAACGAATAGTAGTTGTTACTGCGCACCCCATCGACCTGGCTGTACTCTCGGTAATTGGGCGGCAACATGCGGCGCCACCAGCTTTTGGGGAGGGTCACTGCCATGTCGACGCGCTCGGCTGGCGCAGCCTCACTCGCACTCCGGCGCAATGCCGTGCGCACCGTCGGATGTGGCGCCGGCGCCCGGTACTGCTGACCGTCAGGCACTTCGACGGGAGCATCGCTGGCCACATTCGCAGCACGGTAGATAACGGCCAAATGCAACGACGTCGCACAATCCGGACAATACACCGTCCCGAGTGGCGCGGCGCGTTGGCACGACGGACAGATGATGATGGTAGGTGCTGTCATATGCGTTTGCGCTCCTTACGAGCAGGTATCAGTTATCAGTTATCAGAATTGAGTGATCCGTTGGATGGAAACACGTTCATCTCATCAATTCCACAAAACCCCAACTACTCACTACTCACTACTCACTACTAATTCACCTTCATAACCTTCATCACCTCGTCACCCAAATGATTAATCACCTTGACCGCGATGCGGCCGGTGCTCGGTTTGGCGAAAGGCCGCGATGTCGCGCTATGCAGCGTCGCCCATGCATCTGCATCGATCTCGGCCTTGAGCGTCGTGCGCAGTGCGCTATACGGATCGTTGGCCCCCAAAAAGTACGCCTGGCGCACAAAGAAGCTCTCGCCGTTGTAGTTGTCGTCCACAAACCAAATCGCGATATCATCGGGACTGCTCGACTCGACCTGCCCCGACGCCGGCCGGTAAATATCGATTCCACGCACCTCGACCGACACCATCCCGTCGCGCAGGTCGTGCAACTGCACATCGGGATCGCCGAACACCACAAACAAATTGCCGGCCGTGCCTTCGCGCAGGTCCTTCATGTGCAAATCGGCGTTCATGCGGGCGCGCAACACCTGGATGCGGCCCAGTTTGTTGAGCTCGCTGGCATGCGCCTCGTAGCTGAACGCGCAGGTAATCAACACATCGAACCCGCAATCCCCCGCTTCACGGGCCGCCTCGACGATGTCTTGGCGGCGCATCGTGCCGAACTCGGGGCCGACCACGATACCCGCCCGCTTGCTCCCCTCGCCGTCGCTATAGCGCGCCTCGGCACAGATCAACTGCCCGGGGAACACGTCGAGGCTGTCGAAGCGGATCCGGTCGCTCTTGGCCATATGCTGCACCCCCGCCCGGCGCAGATTGTCGAGGATGCGCTGGCTGTAGCCGTCGGCCTCGTAGCGCTCACGCGTTTCGGATACCGACGGTTCGCTCCCTTCGGACGCAATCATCCGATGCGGCGAAATGCTCTCGACGGTGAACGGCCCGGCCACACGCACCTTCTTGTTGTCGCTGTACGGCTTGTCATACAAAAACTCGTACTCGGCCTTGCGGGCAATCGACGCATCAATGGCCCGCTGGCGGGCGATGCGCCCCTGCCACCAGGCGGCGTGCAGTTGCTGGGCCGCCGGCGAGCACTTGGCATCGGCCTCGTGCGGGATCTGCCATTCCTCATACGCCTGGCCGGTGGCGGCATTGAGCTGGGCCCGCAGCGGCTCGAGGGTCTGCTGGTGCTGCTCGTAGATGACGTCGATTTCGGCGTTGTTGGCGATGGACTTGAGGGTGATGTGCGGCACGCGCTCGTACACAAAGCCATAGCGTACGTTGTGGGTGGTGGGTGTACTGGCGGGGGGCAAGCCGGCCAAATCGGCCTCTTTGCGCTGGCCCTCGGGCGAGTCGGCCAGCAGGTAGAACGGGTAACGCGCCCCCATGATGCGCGAGCGCGCCAAAGCCAGCGCCACCCGCGAGGTGTCGATGGTTATCCAGCGCCGGCCCCATTGCTCGGCGACGTAGGCGGTGGTGCCCGAGCCGCAGGTGGGGTCGAGCACCAGGTCGCCCGGGTCGGTGGTCATCAGGATGCAGCGTTGGATGACTCTGGTATTTGTTTGGACAACATACATTTTGTCAGACATGAATGAACTGACTACATCGCTCCATACATTTGTTAGGCGTATTGCAGCAAAATCATCAAGGTACCGGATGTATCCTAAGCGCTCATCAGTGGCATCAACTCTGTTTGCACGAATCAGAACATCCATCCCTTTTCTGTTAGTCTTCCATCCTCCGTTTTTAGGTCTGAGTTCTTTACCATTGAATTGAACTGGGAACACAGTTGTTTGTCCTGTTCGAGTAGTTTGTGAAACGAGGTTATCCAGTGCATAGAGTTTAGCGCCTGCTTCCAGTTCCCCGCCTTTTTCAGCCTCAGTTGCACTTTTGCGCATGCCGTGCTTGAGTTCAATTTTGTTATATGCTGAAGGCACTACCCCTTCAAAGCTCTTGGAAATAAGTAGTTCGTGGTATTTCACAAACTCTTTGTTCTTGGCAAACCAAATGATGTAATTGGTGATTGATGCCAACACATTTGTGCTGCCAGAAAAACTACCAGCACCTGATGTTGTGTTAAAAGCAATCTGGCCGATAAAATTCTCCTCCCCAAACACCTCGTCCATCAACGCCCGCACGCGGTGCACGTTTTCGTCACCAATCTGCACAAAGACACTGCCCGACTCGGTCAGCAAATCGCGCGCCACCGTCAGCCGGTCGCGCAGATAGGTCAGGTACGAGTGGATGCCGTCGCGCCAGGTGTCGCGGAACGCTTTGACCTGCTCGGGCTCACGCGTGATGTGCTCCTTGTTGCCGTCCTTCACATCGCGGCTGGTAGTCGACCATTGGAAGTTGGAGTTGAACTTGATGCCGTAGGGCGGGTCGATGTAGATGCACTGCACCTTGCCGCGTAGCCCTTCGCGCTCGGCCAGACTGCCCATCACCTGCAACGAGTCGCCCAGGATCATCCGATTGGACCAGTGCTGTTCGTGCTGGTAGAACTCGGTGCGCGCGTCGGCGTTGGGCAGCCCATTGAAGTCGGCAAACAAATCGACCTGCTGCTCACGGACGGGCTGTTTGGCATTGGTCATGGCGCGCAGGTCGTCGATGAGCACCTTGGGGTGGATTTTCTCTTGGATGTACAGCGGCGGTGCGTCGAACGCCAAATCGCTACCGTCTTGGGCGTCTTTGCCACGCCAGACCAGCTGCGGGTCGAGGTCGACGTTGCGCGGGTAGCGCAGTTTGACCGGGTCGCTGACCGCGGCCGATACCAGCGGTTGATGCTCGGCGGCGGGGATGTTGACCCGGCTGGCGTCGCTATGCGTGATGCTGGTGACCGCAAGGGGAGTCTGTATTTTGGGCGGTTTCGGCATGATAGTCCCTCTCTGTGTGGGTGGGTCAGCGGCGCGGCGTCATCAGGCGTGCCAGCAGTGCGTCGACTTTGGGCGTGATGGCGACCTCGAGGTCTTGTTCAAATGTGTGCGGGTCGGTCATTTCGGCAAACGCCCAGCGGCCGTAACTGCCCAGGTGATTGACGCCGGGCACCCAGTAGGTGTCCATGGTGGCCTTTTTGACCACGGCGTCCTCGCCGCGGTAGCCCTTCACCTCGATGACGAGCTGCAGTGGGTCATCGGGACCGTGCCCGTCGTCGATGTGGGCGATGAAGTCGGGGATGTACTGATGTGCCACTCCGGCCAGTACATAGGGCACGCTGAAGCCCATGCCGTGGTTTTTCACAAACCGCGTGACACGTGGATCCTTCTGCAGGACCCGGCACAACGCCACCTCCCAGCCCGAATCGCAGATGTGGTAGTTGAGGTGCGATTTGGGGTCGCCGTGGGCAATGGTATCGAAGCGCAAGGGACGCGACGAGGTAAAACTGACCGTGGCAGTCGACCCGGTCGGGTTGAACGGTGCCAGCAACGCACGGATGGGGCGCGTGTCGCGGTAGGTGGTGGTGATGGCCACCATCATCTTTTCGCAGGCCTGATGGGCCAGCGTTTTGTAAAAGAACATGCTGTAGTGGGTGTCGCCGTGGTAGGTGACCTGGGTGTCCAACCAACTGCGCACAATCGAGCGGAGCTGGCCATACAGGGTGCTGGGCATCGGGTTGCCGTTGCTCAGGTAGCGGCTGGTCAATAGGTAGCTGGTCAGGTGCGACAGCACCTCGTCGAAGCGTTTGGTACGTAGATTTTCGATGCCCAATTCGGCGTGTTCGCCGATGAGCCCCGAGTCAGTCGTCTGGGTCGGGCCGACCAGTTCGGGCGTCAGCGTCAGGCGTGTATCGGCACTGAAGGTCGCTTCGAGCTGGGTATCGGGCAGCTCGGTGCGGTAGCCCTGCACGACGGGGAAGCTGATTTCGTGCTGCGTGCGATCGGCCACGGCCCGGACATGTACCGTTTCGCGCGGCGGGGTTGGCTTGGGATCGACCGGTTCGGCGCTGAAGTCGAACGGGATGCCAAAAACATCGGCGTATTCGGCGTCGAACAGGCCCTGCTCGTTGAGGTCATACGACTGGCGACGCAGCGCACGGCCGATGACTTGCTCACACAGCAACTGGGTGCTGAACGCGCGTACGCCGAGGATGTGGGTGACGGTGTTGGCGTCCCAGCCCTCGGTCAGCATCGACACCGACACGACGCAGCGGATGTTGGCGCCCAGCCGACCGGGTTTGCCGACGGTGTTCATCACCTCGCGCAGCAGGTCTGCCTCGGCGATGTCGGCAGCGGCAATCTGCTGGCCGTTACGGCGGATATACTCGGTACGGAACTGCTCTATTTCGACCCCGGCAGCGGCCCGGAAGGCCGGATCGAGCGCGCCGCCCGACTCGAGTTGGGCGCTGTCGATGAGGAGCGTGTTGGGCAGCGCCAGTGCTTCGCCGTGGCTGTCGTAATTCTTGAACAAATCGAGCGCACCGGCTTTGATGGTGCTGCTCCCGTCTGCCTCGGACCATTCGTAGCCCGCGATGTACTCATAGACCAGGCGCGACGAGGCGGTGTTGTTACAGACGACGATGAAGCAGGGCGGGGTCGTAATCCCTGCGGCCAGCCAACTGTCGTACGTTTTGCGGTAGTGGCCATACAGCACCTGCAACGCCGTCTGCAGTTGGACCGGCAATTGTTGCGGGTCGGTGCGTTCTTTGGCGTTGCGCTTGCGCGGCATCAATGGGCCGATATGCTCCCACAAATTGCGGTAGAAGGGCATCTCGCCGCCGGACAGATTGTCCGAAATAGGCACCCGCGGCAACTTGACGATGCCACATTCGATGGCATCCATGAGCGAAAAATCCGACATCGTCCAGGGGAACAGCGTGCCCTCGACATAGCCCGACCCACGCAAGAAAAACGGGGTCGCCGACAGGTCGTACACGGTGAGGATGTCGAGCTTGCTCTGGATTGCCTCGAGGCCCGAAATCCAGACGCGCGCGGTTTCGTTATTTTCTTCGGCGAGGGTTTTGTCTTCGCCGCTGAGTGCGCTCTCGCTTGGTTTGGCGCGGTAGCAATGATGGGCCTCGTCGTTGATGACGATGATGCGCTTGAGCCCCATCAAATCGGGGATGACGCGCTGCAGCATCTGACCCGCGGACTCACGTGTGTCGATGGCAGGACCGTTGCCTTGGAGCAGGTCACGGCTACCGCGGGCGAGTTCTATTTTTTCTCGCAACATAAACGAATGGTAGTTGGTGACGACGATTTTGGCACGCAGCATCTCTTCGCGCATGTCGAGCGGGACGAGTTCACGCTGGGTGAAGTAACTCTCGGCGTCGTTGGGATGCAGCACGCGCAGACGATCGCGGATGGTGATGCCCGGCGTGACGACGAGGAAGCCCGTCGTGAAGCGTTCGGACGAGCGTGCGCGCGCGGCGTTGATGGTCTGCCAGGCGATGAGCATGGCCATCACGGTGGTTTTGCCGGCACCGGTGGCCAGTTTGAGCGCAATGCGAAAAATATCCGGGTTGGCATCGGCGCTGGCGTTGCGCAGATGCTGCAGCCAGGTGCGCCCTTTGGCGTGGTGCGGGGCGACTTCGTGCAGCCAGATGGCGGTCTCGGCAGCTTCGACCTGACAAAAAAACGGCCGCAGATTCTCGAACTGGTGGCTACGCCAGTAGGTGAGCAACTGGGCCGTAGCCGGGGTGACGTGCCATTTGTCGGGCGGCAATGCACGCCAGGCGGTGACTTCGTTGCGCACTTCGTTGATGAGCGACGAGAGGTATTGCTGGTCTTCGGGCGCGCCATCGAGCACGTTCAGATCGAGGCTGGCCTGGCGAGCCGCGCCGCGGCCTGATGAGGCTTTGGGCAGCGGAATTGGCGTGATGAACGAGACGGGGCGGCGCCGTTCGACGACACCGTGCGTCGGTTGCCCTTTGTCGTCGAGTTCCCAGTGCCGCTTGGGCGCCGCATATGGTGAATTGAGGATGGGATTGCTATGAAATTCTGACATGGCGTTTTCGTACTCTGTGTGATGTTTTTACGTGAGTATGATAACACGCGGCACAGAAAACCCGTAGGAGCGTGGCATGCTACGCTCGGAAATAAAACCACACCCATCGCCCGCAATACCCCACACCGATCACGCAGAGCCGCTGAGATACCGAGGTCGCAGAGAATCCGTACGGGCGAGGCAACGGAGTTATCAGTGTGCAGGTATCAGTGATCAGTTCAAGGCACTTCACCTGAAAACTGAAAACTGATACCTGTTCCCTATTCCACGGTCACGCTTTTCGCCAAATTCCGTGGCTGGTCCACATCGGCACCGCGCCGCACGGCCGTTGCATAGGCCAGCAACTGCAGGGGGATCGAGGTCAGCACCGTGGTCAGCCACGGGTTGCTGGCCGGCACCGTAATGACCGCCTCGGCTTGTTCGGCCAGATGCGCATCGCCCACGCTGGTGATGGCAATCACACGACCGCCACGGGCTTTGACCTGCGACACGTTCGACAGC
>CANHPK010000008.1 GCA_947462525.1 Roseiflexaceae bacterium
ATCTCGATACGTCGATGCGCCAGGTCGTCGACACCGTCATCGAAGTCGGCAGCGTGGATGTCTGCGCAATCTACCTGTATGACCGCGATGCCAACGAACTCGTGCTCCGCGCCTGTGCAGGCCTCGACCAGAGCCTTATTGGTCAAGTCCGGATGTCGCTCGGCGAGGGCATCATCGGAGCAGCAGGCCAAGCCGGCAAGCCGATTATGGTCGAAGACACCGCCCGCGATAGTCGCAGTGCGTCTGATGTTTCGCTGCGTACACCTGACCTGCATGGTATTTTGGCTGTGCCCATCGTCCTCTTCAGCGACGGGCGATTTCATTTGGGTACCCCCAAGCTCCAAGGGGTCGTCACCGTACAAACGCGTCAGCCCCGGCTGTTCAACCAGAGCGAAGTCAGTTTCGTCGAGACGATTGCGGGCGAGCTCGCCTTCTTCATCACCAATGCGCAAATCTACCAGAACGCCGATAATCAGCTCCATCGCAAAATCCGTGAGCTGACCACCCTGCAACAGGTGTCGAAGCGCATCGCCGAGCAGCTCCGGATTGACGAACTGCTCCAACTCATCGCAGACAAGGCGGTCGAACTCTCACAGGCCACCCGTGCCGACATTTTTCGCATCGATGCAAATGACACGCTGGTGCTGGCGGCGACCCATGGGGCACCACGCAATCCGTCGCCCATCCCCAAATGCATTACTGCTGCGGTACACGATGGCCGCCCATTGGCGGTGCTCAATGCGTTTACGGATACGCGCTTCCCGGATTTGGCCGAGACAGCCGCCCGTGACGGCTTCTTTTCGCTCTACTGCACACCGTTGCGTGTGCGTGGCGAACGACCGTTGGGTGCCATCAGCTTGTATATGGCGCACGAACACTACTACGATTTCGAGCAGGTACGGTTGTTGGCGGCGTTTGCCGATGCTGCTGCCATCGCCATCGAAAACGCACGCTTGTATGACGACAGTCAACGAGCGCTCGCCGTCAAATCGGTCATGCTCCAAGAGATGCATCATCGGGTCCGCAACAATCTCCAGACGATTTCGGCGTTGCTGACCATGCAGCTCCGACGTTTGCCGGTCGAATCCGAAGCGAGTCATTCGCTGCGCGACAGCGTTGCCCGCATCCAGGCAATTTCGGCGGTCCACAATCTCCTCTCGCGCGAGGATATTGGGATCACCACCGTCAACGCCATCGTCCAACAAATCGTCGATCATGCGGTCGTCAGTATGACCGATCCTGCGCATACGGTGAACTTTCGCGTCACGGGCGTCGCAATCAGCGTGGCATCGCGCCAAGCGACCGTCCTTTCGATTGTGTTGAACGAACTTATCATGAACGCCCTCTCGCACGGTTTATCGATGGTGGGCGGCGACGTCATCATCACGCTGGTCGACCAAGGGGACGATTATGCAATCGAAGTCCGCGATAATGGCCCGGAGCGTACCGTTGGGTTACCGCCACACCGGGGCACCGGGATGGGACTCCAGATGGTCCGTACATTGGTCGAAAGCGACCTCAACGGCGATTTTCAGTTTTCTATTCAATCGGGCTGGGCCATCGCCCGCGTCGCATTTGCCCCACCCGAAAACGAAGAGGAGCATCAGTTATGACACGACTCGCACGGATGCAGGCCGCCATGGCAGCCGCCGGCATTGATGTCACCATCCTTGTCCCTGGTACCAACATGCGGTATCTGAGCGGTATCGGCTTTTCGACCAAATTGCGACTCGCCTGTATGCTCATCCCGCGCACGGGCACCGCCCACATGGTGTTGCCAACCATGGAGGCACCGCGCGCACAGGCTGCGGCACAGTTCCCCGTTACCGTGCACCCGTGGGACGATGGTGATGGCCCGACAACAGCGCTCCGTGCTGCGGTCAGCGCGTTGGGCGGTACGGTGCGTACCATTGCGGTCGAGCACACCACCATGCGCGTCTTCGAGTTACGGGCTGTCGAGGCTGTCGTGCCGAGCGCACAGATTATCGATGCCGATCCGTTGATAGCCAGTCTGCGCATGCAGAAGTCCAGCGACGAACTCGCCGCCATGCAGCGCGCGATTGTGGTCGCCGAGTCGACGTTGGCCGCAACCATCGCCGCCATCCGGATCGGGATGACCGAGCTCGATGTCGCCGCTGATTGGGAACGACGCATACGCGCCGCCGGGAGCATCCCGTCGTTCGACCTGGCTGTCGGCTCAGGCCCCAATGGCGCGAGCCCTCATCATACCAATGGGATGCGGCAGCTCCAGTCCGGCGATCTGGTGGTTATCGACGGCGGGGCTATCGTCGATGGCTATGTCTCGGACATTACGCGCACCATCGGAGTGGGTAGTTTGTCTGAACGTGCCACCCTGGTCTACAACACCGTCCTGGCAGCCAACCAGGCGGGTCGACTGGCAGCCCAACAGCCCGGTGCGAGCGGTGACTCGGTTGATCGCGCAGCACGGGCCGTCATCGACGCAGCCGGTTTCGGTGCGTTCTTCATTCATCGGACTGGTCATGGCTTGGGCATCGATGTCCACGAGCCGCCATTCATGGTGGCCGGTGATCACAATCCCATTCTCGATGGAATGACATTTACCGTCGAGCCAGGGATATACCTGCCTGGCGAATGTGGTGTGCGTATCGAAGACATGCTGGTTCGTACCACAACGGGCGCTACCACCATGACGACCTTCGCGCGCGACCTGCAGTGCGTCGGCTAAGCCATGGTCGACACGCAGTCCCTCAGCCTCGAGGGCCAAATCGAGGCAATCTTGTTTGTCGCGGGCGAGCCGGTTGGGTTGGCACAGCTGGCCGAATGGCTCGAGGTTTCCACCGGCGCCATCGATGCAGCCGTCGCGGAGCTGATTGCGCACTATCAGCAACGTGGCATCGCGGTGCTCCGGCACGAAGACCGCATTCAATTTGTGACGAGTGTGGGGGCTGCGCCGGTGGTACGGCGGATGTTGGGGCAGAGTGGCGCGTCCAAATTGTCCAATGCCGTCTCAGAGGTGTTGACCATCATCGCCTATCGACAGCCCATCACACGTGCCCAAATCGAAGCCATTCGAGGGGTCGATTGTAGCACGCTGGTACGGCAACTTCAGATACGCGAGCTGGTCGTCGATGTGGGCAGGCTCGACACCGTAGGTCGGCCGGTATTGTTTGCAACGACGGACCACTTCCTGCGCCAGTTCGGATTAACGTCGCTCCGTGATTTGCCGCCGCTCGACATCCCGCTGCTCGCCGATGCGAGCGACGATGCATCGCCGCTACAGACAATGTTCCCCACTGTACCGCTTGGCGATAGCCGTATCGATTAGGATTCTTTGGGTGGTGTCTCGTCGTCGCGGATGATTTCGAGTGGGTTGGTCACCAAACCAGCCGGTAGTGCATCGGTGACGGTAACGGTGGGTACCACTGCCGTCAGACTCGACGCATACGGAGATTCTTCGGATGGGGTACCTTCCATCGGGCTGAGGGTACCGACGGGCATTGGGCGTCGCAGTGGTTGGAGCGCACCCAGACCGACACCTACCGTACCTGCAAACAGGACGATGCACGCGCTGATGATGCTCCAATCGCGGAACGATGGGTCGGCCAATACGCGGATCAACACGCCCAGCGGTAATCCAGCCCAGGCTGCTTGACGACTATACTGCTGGAGCATGAGGGTACCGTCGAAAGCCTGACCCGACTCGGTCACCGCCCGCACGCTGACACCCAAAATCCCCGTTGCAATCCAAATGACACCCAGCCAGCGCATGCTTGCATGCCAGCGCATCCCCGTCATGCCAACGACCGCTGTCACCAAAATAAAGGCAAAAATCGCGCTATAGCGGGCGTACTGGGCAAATCGGGCATACACCATGCGTTCCTGGGTTTCGACACGTTGCGGATAGATGATGCCCTGTATCTCTGCTTCGGGGCTGTTGAATCCCTTTTGGAGCGATGTAGTCAACCACGTCACCACTGCCTGTTCGTTTTCGCGCAGTACTGGCCGACAGACATCCACTGCATAGCCGGTAGGCATTTCGATGACGGCCATAATCTGGCGTTCTTGTACTTGGGTGCAGAGCGGTGCGTCGTGGACATACTCGCGTACCAGCACCGGTAGACGCTGATCGATGATGTACGAGATGTTCTCTGCCCGTACATCCCCTTGGAGCTCATCAATCAGGCCAGGGACTAACAACAACGCGACGTATTGGGTGGTCTGCGCCGGGTACATCGCTTCGTAGACCGAGCGTACATCGAGTTGCGTCCGACTCAGCGCTGCGGCGATGAGTGAACGGGTGGGTACTGGGGGCGTACCCGGCGCAGGTTGCCGTAAGGTCGCCACAAATGTGCTTGACTTGAGGGTTACCATGTCCGCAATGTTCAACCACAGTGCACACAGCAATACCGGTACGGTTGTGATTGCAATCAGTCGTGCAATCGTCCGAGACCATGTCTGTATCCGTGCTTCTTTGGTTTTGGATGTTTCTCTTGCAAACACGATGTGTCACGTTTCTGTACGAGCATGCTGCGCACGCTCTGGGCAAGTGGTCCCATCGCCGTGTCTAGGGGATAATCGGCCATACACGGAGTTCAATGGTGACAACCCCCGCATTGGTTTGTACCCGGAGCTGCTTCGGTGCGGTATCCTTGTCAATCAAGAACAGGATTTGACCGCCGGTACGCTGGCCGGGTGGCACCATCGTTCCCGCCAAGACGTCTGTCAAGCCGATGTAGCGCTCGTCGAGCGCATGCGCACCGTCCTGCAAATCGACCAAGGTGTATAACTCTGGACCCACGTATTCGGTTGCTTGATTCGGTTGGCGATCGTTGCGGTATTGGACGGTCATTGCCACAAAACGCTTGCCATCCGGCGCACGATACGATGCAAATGTATGCAGATAGCGGATGTTGGTGACGGCGCTGTAGATCCCGTGCTCGGACGCTTGCCAGTACCCAACGACGGGCATACGGTTTGTCACAAAGGTCTGCAACACACTATCCGGCAATACCGCTACCGTCGGCGCGCTGACCGCGACTGGTGCTGGCGCTACTCGTTGCTGCGCTGCACGGCCGAGAAGCCCTGACAACACACGGTACGGTGCAGGATTGTTGGGATGAAGCTCCAAGCGGCCGCGTTCGAAATACTGGACCGTGAAGCTCTGTCCTTCGTGCGTCTCGGTCATTTCACCGGACACCGGGTACCCCAACAGCGCAAGATTTTCTGCATAGGACCAGCCGTTGCGTTGGTCCAGCGCAACCCCGTGTCCTTGCCAATATGCGGCAAATTCACCACAGACTGCGTGATTGGTCTCGCCAAACCACCGACATCCTGCTTGATTGCCACGCGTATCTGCTGCATTGTCCACGCCGTAGCGCGCGCGCAGTTCTTCGGATCCGACATGACCGAGTTGGATGTCGTATGGTGCTGCCAAAGGATGAACCTCGATGCGATGCCGCTCGAAGTACTGTGTGCGGATAATCCCGCCATTTTCGAACCGCTCTTGGACCGCACTAATGGGATGCCCAAAGACACTGAGCCCACCATTTGTTTGCCAATATCGTACGATGCGCGCATCAATACAAAATCCCGTCTCGCGGGAGCAGGTGTCTGCAGCATGTGCTGGTTGCATGGGCAAACCCACAGACATACTCAGCAGTACCAAGAGCACCCATAGCAGGTGTACGTAATGTTTCATGCAGACGTTCCCCCCGAGTCAGATGTATCTCATGCATAGTAGCACGCAGAACGGCACTCGCCACGGGTTGCGTCAAATCGTCATTATGTCGTAAGAAACTCCACGCAATAGACGCATATCCAACCTCCCATTGGCTCGGAGGGGATACTGCATCATGATGCGCAAAAGAGGCTGGTAAGTTAAATTTATTGAATAAGTATTTCGTAAAATATTATAAAAATCCTGTAATGATTGTGTCATCAGTGTACAGCGCACAGTGTGACCGGATTTTGGGGTGAGTGGACAGCATGTATGGAGGGTAGGACACTCGCTGTGATGTGTGCATTTGGCATACTGCGTTTGGCTGAAAAAAGAGGCGCAGCATCCATGCTGCGCCTCGCTCCACCGTAGCGTGCTATGGTTTGGGCCATTGCCGGAGTTCGATGACCACCGGTTTGCCGGCCAGATAGACCGTGACTTGTGCTGGTGCCGACGTCCGTGGGATCAGATAGCTATAGTTGGTTGTGATAAACGAGCAGCCAATTGTACAGGGTGATCCCGAGTAGTAGGTGCCATAATTGCCGTCGAGATCGATAATGCTGACCGCAGAAATCTGCGATTCGCCATTCGCCTCGGGATTGTATTCCATCACTTTGAACGATACCGTCTTGGACCACACACTCGATTCGGTGTAGGTGAAATCATAGACCGCCAATACGCCGCGGCTGACATCGCCATACCATTTGCCGCCGCTCGGCATTCGACTCCGGAAGGTGTCGGTGACAGTCGAAGGCAATGTCGGCATCGGTGTCGCGGTTGGGGTCATCGTGATGGTAGGTGTTGCCGGTGCGGTGGGGACGGGTGTGGCAGTTGGTGCATTGCTGAATTGCCATGTCTCGTTGCCCAGTAGTCCAAAGAGTACCGTATAGGGGGCTGGATTTTCGGGATGATACTCGAATCGTGCACGTTCGAACCACTGCACCTGATAACGTTGGCCGTCTGACAGCGTCTCGAGATAGACGTTCGACAGCGGCAATCCGAACAGCGCCAGGCTCTCGGCTTCGCTCACCGCCGGATCGGTGTCCATCTGTAATCCGTTACGTCGGTAGGCCGCCAAAAATTGCCCGCACACAGACTGCTTGGTCTGTGCAAACGAAATGCAGTCCGTCGCAGTTGCTTGACTGGGGAACGACGTCCAATCGATCCGCAGTTGTGCGAGTCGGTCAGCTCCCAGACGACCCAACAAGACGTCGTATGGTCGGGCGTTCTCGGGGTGCAGCTCGAGCCGGTTCCGCTCGAAGCGTTGGCCAATGAATGCACTCCCATCAACGATAACCGGCTCTTGGGGGCCGATTGGTAATCCGAATACCGGCAGCCCACCGTTCTGCTCCCAGTACTCGCGGATCCGACCGTCGATGCAATACCCTGTCTCGACAAAGCAGCGCTGCGCTGCCTGAGCTGCGTGATTCGGCAACATCAGCCACAACAGCCCAATCCCTACCAACGCCCAGATCGTCGTGTTGCGCATGTCGTCCCTACTTGTCAGTGGTGGAGTTGATTGATGACAATAATACCACAAAACCGAGTAATTACTACACAGTATAAAAAACTCACTCAAAGTATATTTGAAAAAATAATGATATGCAATTTAACTATTATCTATGCGCAAAAAATAGAATTGATAACAAACGTTTTATGTATGAAATTGCGTATATATGAGCGTTATTTTTACTACAAAAACACACCACGTCGAACGAAATCTGACGTGGTGTGGTGATGTGAAGGAGACGTGGCGTTCGCCATCCGCTGACGTTATTGCGTGATTGGCCAGGTACGCAATTCGATGGTTATTGGATTGTCTGAGAAGTCAATATGGACTTGACCAGGGGCACTATTCGACGGGATCAAGAAGGCAATCTGCCCGCCTGATTGTTGACCAGGGCTGAGATAGGCTGCTTGGAAGATGCCTTCCAGTGCATAGGTCGCTACGATACGGTCGCGCGCCACCCCTTCGAGGTCGGTGATAGTGAAGTATGCGGTGTTGACATATTCGCCACGATACGCTTCAGTCCGCGTATTCTTGATTGTAATGGCAAATACAACAAACTTTTGACCTTTCGGTGCCGTGTATCCCTTTAATTCCCGCATATATTGAAAGCTCCCTACCGACGCAACCATGCCATCGGCGCTGGCCATCCAATAACCCGGTGTGGGCATTTTGTAGCGAAAGGCGCGCAGGTCTGATTCGGGCAAGATGACCGGTGTGGTTGGTACACCGTTCGACATCGTACTGACCGCTGGAACATCTGCTAGTGGCGGCGTTTCAATCACGGCTTCTTCTCTACCGAGCAACCCGAGTTGTACTTTGTACGGAGCTGGGTTTTCGGGATGGTATTCGAAGCGTGCCCGTTCGAATAGCTGCACAAAAAACTCTTGACCATTGATCGTTTGTCTGCGAAAGGAAGAAATCGGGAGGCCAAACAGCGCAATCCGTTCTGCATCGGTGTACCGTGGATTGGAATCGAATTGCAGACCATGATTGTGCCAATAATCAAAAAAGTCGCCACAGATATAGTGCTGTGTTTCTACAAACCACCTGCAATCATCTCGATACGCGAGGTAATCGCCTGAGATGTCCGTTTCAGCAATGCCCTCTGACGGGAGATTCTGCATCTCGAACTTCCTCTGGGTGTACTGTGCTCCTAAACGTCCGAGTTGGACATCATACGGCCTGGCATTCTCAGGGTGAAGTTCCATCCGGTTGCGCTCAAACTGTTGTGAGGAGATATTCTTCCCATCGACTTGTACCGAAACGAGTGCCCCGATGGGGTACCCGAACACCGCCAAGCCGCCGTTTTGTTCCCAAAACTCTGCAATGCGTCCATCAATACAAAACCCCGTCTCGCTGAAGCAGCGTTGTGCGCCGTGGACCGCCATCGGATTCCACACCGATAGCCCAACCATCGCAACCACCAGCAGTATCATCATCCGACGCATGGGGAGTTCCTTTCTGTGTCGAACAACGATATCACTCGTTTCGTGCACAATTGTGCGTTATTCCCAGCCCATCCGTGTGACAGCTTGGGTAATATACGGAATAATCTTCGAGAGCCGCACATCATACGGCAGGGTAAAAATCAAAACGCCGGTTTTGTTGCCGTTGCGGTAGAACACATACAAATCATCACATTCACGCAACGACAAGGCGGCATCGTCGTTCCACGCGTCATACGAATCGGTGGTGCAGTAGGCACGAATCTGATCTGCCCCCACCCCTTTGATCGGCAGTTTGCGGATGTTCGATGTTTTTTCTTTTTTCACCCGCTCGTAGGTGATCCGGTACCATTCGTCCAAAAATGCCGTTGCGCCGAAGTCGCTGCGGAAGTGCGTGACGTATGCGGTCAAATACAAGAATCCCACATCGTCATAGGCCGCAAAGGTGTTGTATTTGACGTGGTAGGTGTCTAGACGCATGGTGTTTTTGAAGAAGCCAACGGCAGAATCGGCACTCGGCCAGAATTCCTTCTCGGCTGCCTCAGACGGTCCATAGCTCTCGGTCAATGTCTGCTTCGTGCCATAGGGCAGATCGACAAAGAGGATTGTCGACTCGGTCATGCGTTTGTCGTTCAGCGATTTGTCCGATTGCAGCACTTCGTTGCCCAATAGACCGAGTTGGATCTGGTACGGAGGCGGATTTTCGGGGTGCACCTCGAAGCGGGCACGCTCGAACCATTGCACTTGATACGTTTGGCCATTCGCGAGCGTTTCGCTTTGGAGGTCCGAAAGTGGGAGCCCAAACAACGCGAGGTTTTCGGCTTCGGAGAAACCTCGCCGGCCATCGATATTCAACCCTTGGGCCCGCCACGCCTGCAAAATTGCCCCGCAGACGGCATGCCCTGTTTCGGCAAACACGCGGCAGCCACCGGTGTCGCCGTTTTTGGGGAAGTTGTACCAATTCCGATTCGTCATCGAAATCTGATCAGCGCCCAATCGACCGAGGAGCACGTCATAGGGTCGTCGATTCTCGGGGTGCAATTCCAACGTGTTGCGTTCAAACCGCTGAACGGTGTACTGGGTGCCATCGATGTACATGCGTTCGGGATTGCGAATGGGGAATCCAAAGATGGGCAATCCGCCGTTTTGTTCCCAAAATTCGCGCAGACGCCCCTCGACACAATACCCTGTCTCGGGGAAGCACAGCGGACCTGCTGCCGCCGCAGCACGGGGCGCCATGGTGCACAACACCGTCAGCATACACATTACCAATAGCATTCGGATACGCATAGATCCCTCCTTATCACGCGAATCGGCTGGGTTCCCTTACTGAAAACTCACAACGTGCACGGGTCACACGCCACGGTTGATATGGACAACGCCTTATTGGTGCACATTATTGTCAAAGATGAGCCGAACGGGACGTTGGGTGCTGTCATAGACAAACAGCATGCTGGCAGGTGATGTGTCTTTGGGGATTTCGAAGACGATGTCCCCGCCACCCTGTTGCCCTGCGCCGATATACCCGACGCCCACGGCATCGGTCAGGGCATAGGTGGCAACGTCATAGGTGTATTGGCGCCCTTCGACATCGACCAAGGTGAAGCGCCAGGGATTGAGATACATCGAATCTCCGCCGTAGCCGCGATTGTTACGCACATTGATAGACATACGCACGAGTTTTTTGCCGGTCGAAGCGGCGTAGTAATAAATCTCTCGATGGTAGCGGATGCCGCCTGCTGCAAATGTAAATCCGTTGCCGTCCGTCGCCCAATAGCCCATCGGCATATCGCGCAGTCGGGTCACCAATTGCTCGGGGGTGACTGCAAACGACACCGCCGTTGGTGCAGGGATTGCCGTTGTTGCCGGCACTGCTGGTGCGACAGGTACTGCGGTCGGAGCAGGTTTGGTGCGGAACGCGTACTCTTCGTTACCCAAAAGCCCGAGGAGTACATGGTACGGTGGCGTGTTTTCGGGGTGGAGCTCGAAGCGCGCCCGTTCAAACCACTGCACCTGATATTTGGTCCCATCTGCCTGGGTCTCGAGTTGCAGACCGGACAGGGGCAACCCAAACAGTGCGAGACTTTCGGCCTCGCTGATGGATTTTTTCGTGTCGAGTTGGATTCCATTGGAGCGCCATGCGGTGAGGATATCGCCGCACACTGCATGCCCCGTCTCGGCAAAAACGCGACATCCACCGGTATCGGCGCCCTTGGCGAACCCATACCAATCGCGCCCCTGTTGTGCCAAGCGGTCGGCACCGAGGCGCCCCAACAGCACATCGTATGGTCGGGCGTTGTCGGGGTGGAGTTCAATGCGATTGCGTTGGAAGCGCTGTACCGTGCGTGTTTGGCCATCGATGGTGATTTGTTCTTGGGCACCAATGGGGAATCCGAACACCGTCAAGCCGCCGTTTTGTTCCCAAAACTCTGCAATGCGTCCATCGATGCACTGGTTTGTTTCGACAAAGCACCGGGCTGCTGCGTGCGCACGTGGATGGGAGGTCAGCAACACACAGGCGACGAATACCAAAAAAACGACAAATCTCCCAATGCGCATATGGTGCTCCAAATTTCATTATTACGTATTTGCGTAAATATACCACGGAACACGCGATTGCTATAAAAAAACATCCCCCGCCAGGATGGCGGGGGATGTACCTGAGCGAAAAATCGATCAGCGGAAGGGTTGGGCGTCGAACGTCAACTCGACCGTGGGTTTGGTTGGGTCGTATCGGTAGAGGATCTTGGCGGGGAATGTGCTGGTGGGGATTTCGAACACGACTTCACCGCTGATGGTGCGACCAGGATACGCGTTGGAAGGGATCAGTCCCTTGGGGAGTGCCTTGGTGGGCGCCTGTGCAACGGAGTAGATGCGCCCGTCGGCATCGACCAACGTCAGCCGATAGTTGTCAATGTAGACCGTATCGTTGATGTTGCTTCGGCGATTATTGAGAGTCACCGAACAACGCAGGTATCGTTTGCCCGTCCCAGGGGTGTTCTCGTAGAGGACTTTGTAATAATTGAACCCACCCACGGCAAAGGTAATCTGCTCGAACTCGGTGGTCCAGTACCCGGCTGGCATGGCAGTGACACGCTTTTTGTATTCTTCGCGGCTGTATACCGTGGGTGTGGGTGTGACGACGGTTGCCGCTGCTGCGACCGTGGTTGGTGTCGGCACTGCGCTGTATTCGCTGCCGAGCAGGCCGAGCAACACCCGGTAGGGGGCCGGATTATCGGGGTGGAGCTCGAAGCGGGCACGCTCGAACCACTGTACTTGGTATGACTTGCCGTCAGACAATGTTTCGGTCATGACCCCGGACAAAGGGAGCCCGAACAACGCCAGGCTTTCGATGTCTGAAACGGCCGCCTTGGCATCGATGCGCAGTCCATTTGCACGCCAGGCCGTCAAGAAGTCCCCACAGACGGCATGACCAGTTTGGTTGAATGTCTGGCAGCCGGCGCCGGCTGGCGTTTGTGGGAACGCATACCAGTCGCGCCCTTGCTGGGCCAGGCGGAATGCACCCATCCGCCCCAACAAGACATCGTAGGGCGCCTTTTGGGTGGGGTGGAGCTCGAGACGCGTGCGTTCAAAGCGTTGGCTGACGATAGCGATCCCATCAACGGTGATTGTCTCGGGGGCGGCGATGGGCAAACCAAACACTGCTAGTCCACCGTTTTGCTCCCAGAATTCAGCAATGCGGCCTTCGATGCACTGTTGCGTCTCGACAAAGCAGCGTTGTGCTGCTGCCGCACGCTCTGCGGGTTGGGTGCGGACTGTGACTGCAACTGCACAGACCGCCAAGATGATGAACAACGTACGTCGCATATGAAAACTTTCGACGAAAAACTGTATTACTAAGTATACTAGTATTTTGTAAAAATGCGACAGCTAGTGTACGTATGTTGCGCCGAGTTGCATTAGTCGTTCTACGGTCGCAACAGTGCGACTGGTGACCGTTGTTTTGTAGGTTGCAGTGCCGAGGACAATCTTGCCAAAAGGCGCTGTCAACGTCTGCCCCTTGGGGACGACCCACAGCGCGTCGGCACCGAGCGCCGTGAACGATTGCTGGGGATCGACGGGCAGCTGCATAAATGCCTCCTCCAGCGCAACCACCGTCGCAGTGCCATCGGTGATGAGTGCATAGTGATGGCGTGATGCGTCGGCAGGGAATTGCCGCGCCGCCATACACAGGGCGACCAGCGCCGCGTGTGTGCGCAGATGCACCGTGGCGTTGTATCCGAAGCGATCGGACAGCACCCGTTCGATGGTTGTTTTGTGGTCGGCAGTGTCGTTGCCTGTCGGTGGTCGACAGACGACATTGCCCGTCGCCAGAACCGTCTGCACGTCGGTGTATCCAGCAGAACGGAGGGTCGCAACCAGGTCTGCCATGCCGATGCGGACACCGCCGACGTTGATCCCGCGGAGGAAGATAGAGATAGGTGCTGCGGTGTTCATGGTTTATGGTGCCTCATTATCCCGTTGCCCCGCATGCCCGCGCACGAACAAGCGTGGCACGTGGGGCAAGCGGGCGCACATGCTAGCCAACGATGAAGAGTTTTTCACCCAAAGCCGAGAACATCGCCACCAACGTCCCGACATGTAGCGCCGCAACCACGAGATTACTGATCACAATGGGGTTGGTGAAGCTCCCGACTGTGAATGGCGTGGTGATTTTGTAGATCACCTGCATCAGCAACAGCGCCGCCACAAAAGCCGGTATGGGCATCACAATGAGCGCGCACGACAGAACAAGGATGGTGCCATACATCGACAGCAGAATCCCCCGCGCCGCAGTGAACGTCCCCCACGCATGGTCAACCAATGGAGATTTGATGAGCATCAAGATGACGATGGGAATGAGTACCACGATGTTCACCGCGAGCGAAATGGTGATGAGTGTGTGCATGGGGGAAACCTCTCTTTGCGATTAAAGCAATGTGTCGAAAAATTGCTCTGTCTAGAGCGGAATAGCAACATCTGATGCTGTATGTGCGAATATCTTGTACCAAATTTTGCTTGTTAGTAGTTTAAGCGGTGTATAGAAAATAGCAAAATATTTTTTGGATGGTGAACACATCCGATATACGGGCAGTGTGTTTCAAAATGTCGTTGTTCCAATTCAAAACCTATAGACCCACGGCATGCCGTGGGTCTATAGGTTGATTGGGGCAAGATGGCTAAACGGAACACCGATATGCATACCATCAGAAGCATTTGCCATAGATTTTGGAACCATGTAGGAAGATGCCACTGTAGTATTTTTGTTATCACTGCATTACACAAATCACCCCATTCCCCCAACACGCAGGGGAATGGGGTAGAACGCACTGCCCTCAGTTACGAAGTGCCCAAACAAAATGCTCGTACATCCATATTTTTGTGTTCGTATCTGAAATCATATCCCCAGCTTCCCATCTGTCTGGTGTGTAATTGTCCACTACACCCGATGAACCGAGGATGTGCACATTGAGTACTGTGTTGCCACACATATACAATGTGTTGATTTGGGTAAGCCTTTTTGAATCTATTCCAGTCACGAATTTTTCTTTACAATCGTAGTCGAGTGCAAAGCTAGTTGGTTGGTCACTCCCAGGAAAAGTAATGTCAGTACTTGCGAAGTATAGTTCGGCATAGCGTATGCTCGAAAACTGAGCTACGCCGTATGTAATTCCCCACATATTGCCAGCTGGCGATATAAAGCTCTCACTGCGAATGTAAAACTGAACAAGACCAGTTCGTTTCGTTGCAGGGTCTACAATGACAGCTGTGCCATCATCGAGTCCCTGTGCAAATGGTTGAGTTATTTGCCATTCTGTCTTTGTGCTGACTGGCGTGTACCCTTTGTCCTGCAGGCCGGCAAATGTAAGTGCAATATTTGCAAATTGTGGATAACTTGCTCCCGGTCCCACTCGAACCGGGGTTGGCTTTACCGAGATTATCTGTTTCGTCCCCGGCGGAACACCGACCTCACTCCCCAACAACCCCAACAACACATCATATGGCGCGTCATTCTCGGGGTGAAGCTCAAATCGTGCACGCTCGAACCACTGGACCTGGTACTGCTTGCCGTCCGACAACGTCTCGGTCATCAGACCCGATA